>DASTNU010000609.1:0-3228 GCA_035720605.1 Longimicrobium sp.
GAAGAAGTCGACGGGACCGCTGCAGGAGCCGGCGCCCGTCGTCCTCGCCGACGTGCTGGTGGATGCGGTGCACGAGCGCATCCGCCGCCGCGAGCAGACCATCCTCCTCCTCAACCGCCGCGGCTACGCGACCTTCGTGCAGTGCCGCGAGTGCGGGCTGGTGTGGCACTGCCCGCAGTGCAACGTCTCGCTCACCTTCCACCGGCGGCGGGCACGGCTCACCTGCCACTACTGCCTGCACGAGGAAGCCGCGCCCAGGCTGTGCCCGGCGTGCGGATCGGACGACCTGAGCTTCAAGGGGATCGGCACGGAGCAGGTGGAGCGCGCGGTGGAGGAGGCGTTCCCCTCCGCCCGCATCGCGCGGATGGACGTGGACACCACCGCGGGAAAGTGGGCGCACCACACCATCCTGGGCCGCGTGGAGCGCGGGGAGGTGGACATCCTGCTCGGCACGCAGATGATCGCGAAGGGGCTGGACTTCGCCAACGTGACGCTGGTGGGGGTGATCAACGCCGACGTGGGGATCAACCTTCCCGACTTTCGCGCCACGGAGCGCACGTTCCAGCTGCTCACGCAGGTGGCCGGGCGCGCCGGCCGGGGCCCGAAGGGCGGGGAAGTGTTCATCCAGACCGCGCTCCCCAACCACTACGCCATCGAGTCCGCGCTGGAGCACGACTTCGTCGGCTTCGCGGAGCGCGAGCTGGAGACGCGTCGGGAGCCGTCGTATCCGCCCTTTTCGCGCCTGGTGAACGTCGTCGTCAGCGGGATGGACGAGCGGGCGACGCAGGACGCCGCCGTGGCCGCGGCGGACTGGGTGAGCGGGCTGCTGGCGGCGCGGCGGGTGCGCGGGGTGGAGCTGATCGGCCCCGCGCCGTGCCCCATCGACCGCATCCGCGGCCGCTGGCGCTGGCACTTCATCCTGCGCTCGCCGAGCAGCAAGGTGCTGGGGAAGGTCGCCCGGTACTTCTACGAGAAGTACAGCGTTCCCGCCAGCAAGGCGGACCTGCGCCTGGCCCTGGACCGCGACCCGGTGCAGCTGCTGTAGGCGCGGGGGAGGCGGCCAGGTGGAGTGCGCTTCGGCCGGCCCCGGGGGTTCGGACAGATCTACCCCCACGGCCCGCTGCGCGGGAGGCCCTCTCCCCCGCCGGGCCTTTCGCTCGTTCCTCGCGACGGCCGGCGACCCCTCCCCCAACTTCGGGGGAGGGGTTGCGTGGGGATGGATTCATCGTGGAGTGGATGGTGTGGTGCAGGGGCAGGCGCCCCCCATCCCCGGCCCTTCCCCCACGAACTGCGTGGGGGAAGGGAGAACGGCAGGAACTCTCGGCCGGGGGGAGGGGGCACCCGCGGACGCAGTGAGGGGGTCGGTCGAAGCGTCCCGACCGCTCGCTGCAGCCGCTGCACCCCGCCCGCGTCGCAGTCCGCTCCCGCCGCATTAGCATCGAGTTAGGGAGCCCGTGCTTCCTCGAAAACGGACGGTTATTCCGGTGACAGATCCATCTTCGAACGCGATCTTCCCTGCTCCAGGACGGCCGGACCGGCAGGCGCCGGACGGGCCGCTTCCAATCTTTCGAGCCAGACGTAGTGGAGTAACAACGTGAAGAAGCTGACCCTGAACGTCGATTCCCTGCTGGTGCAGTCGTTCGAGACCGACTCGGCCGATGCCGTGGAGATGGGCACCGTGCACGGCTTCGCGAAGAAGACGGGGCTGCAGGATACCAACTGCTCGGCCATCGACGCCTGCGCTTCGTCGCTCGGCTGCACGCAGTTCGATTGCGTTACGTACGACCCGGCCGCCTGCGAGTCCGCGGACGACGCGTGCCCCACCGGGCGCGGCTGTACGTCCCTGTTCCCCTGCTGATCCGCGGGGATTCCGGTTCCGGTTGATGGAAAAGGGCAGCCGCCGCGAGGCGGCTGCCCCTTTTTGCGCGAACATGCGACGTGCGTGACAGGGGCCCGATTCTGGCAGCGATCCGGAGCGCTCCTGGCGGGTGCCGCGCGCGCCCGCTGAATCCATCGCACCTCGAACAATGGGGGAATCGATGAAGAAGCTGACGCTGAACCTGGCCGCGCTGGAGGTGCAGTCGTTCGCGACCGACGACGAAGCGCTGCGGCCGTGGGGGACGGTGCATGCCCGGCAGGGGGGCGCGCCCACGGGGCAGCAGGACACGGACTGCTCGGCGGTGGACGCGTGCCCGTCCGCGCGCGGCTGCTCCGAGATCGCGGAGTGCCGGCCCACGGAGGGAACCAACTGCCCCTCCGCCGCGCTCGCGTGTCCCTCGTCGCGCGGCTGCACGCGCCAGCCCGGCTGCGAAGACCCCTCCGCCGTGGACGCGTGCCCGTCCGCCCGCGGCTGCACCGAGGTCAACTGCCCGGCGCCGGCCTGAGGCGGAATCACTTCAACTCCAGGCAGGCGGCTCTGTTTCCTGAGAATGTGTCGCCAGACCGTGGGAGACTGCGGTGAAAGCTCAGGCGGGGCAGCCTCTCCAGGGTGGCTGCCCCGCCTGGCATCTAACATAAGTCTATGTTATGCGGATGTTTATGCGATGATCGCTCCGAACCCGTCGTGAGAAGATGTTACGAGAGTGAGCAGGAGTCTCTACACAAGATATGGTGCTGTGGCTTGACGATTCGCCCCACCTGTGGCATTGTTCAGCTTGGCCGTTCCAGATCGTGCGGCCGTACCCCGCGGATCTTTCCGGAATTCGCATCGCAGGCGCAGGGGCTCGCGGGGTATCGCGGGCAACGCCTCCAGGGCGATGCTGCATCCGTTCGCACGGTCCTTGAATCCATCCATCTTCAGCCAGGCCGGAGCACAGAAACGGGTCAAGCCCTCAACCGAGAGGAGGCGAGCAAGCACATGGGTTGTCTGGCGCTCAACGCATCGTACGAACCGCTGACCATTCTGCCGGTGGAGCGGGCGTTGCGGCTGGTGTTCGACCGCAAGGCCGAGGTGCTCGAGGCGGACGACGCGCGCATCTTCCGCTCGGCAAGGGAGCGCGTGGCCGCGCCGCTGGTGATCCGGCTCAAGCGGTTCGTGCACGTGCCGCGCAGGTTCCGGCGGCAGGTCACCAACACCTTTCTCTTTGCGCGCGACGGGTACCGCTGCCAGTACTGCGGCCGGCACAAGGCCCAGCTGCGCGGCCGCGAGTTCCTTACGCGCGACCACGTGCTCCCCCTCTCGCGCGGCGGCGACAACACCTGGGAGAACGTGGCCACGGCGTGCTCGGC
>DASTNU010000610.1:0-2790 GCA_035720605.1 Longimicrobium sp.
CGCGCCACGGGTTCTCAGTGTGGGCGAGTGCCGGTAGGCGCTCCCTCGGAATGACAGTCCCTGTCCATCACTTTCGCACTCACGCACTCACGCACTCACGCACTCTTCAACCGTCCGAACCGCCGCTCGCGGCCGGCGAACCAGTCCACCGCTTCGCCCAGGGCGGCGGCGCCGAAGTCCGGCCACATGCGCGGCGTGAAGAACAGCTCCGCGTAGGCGCACTCCCAGAGCAGAAAGTCGCTCAGGCGCTGCTCGCCGCCGGTGCGCACCAGCAGGTCCACGTCCGGCGCCGCCTGCTCCTCGCCCATCGCGCGGCCCAGCAGCGCGGCGAACTGGTCGCGCGACGTCTCGCGGCCGCCGGCGAGGGCGGCGGCGCGCAGCAGGGCGTCGCGGGCGGAGTAGTCGATGGCGATGCGCAGCGTCAGGCGCCCGCCGCCCGCGGTGGCCGACTCGGCCGCCTCGATCTGCCGCACCAGCGCCTCGCCCAGCCGGTCGCGCCGGCCGATGACGCGCAGGCGCACGCCGTTCTCCACGCACCGCGCCGTCTCCGACGCCAGATAGGCGCGGAACAGGCGCATCAGCGCGGTCACCTCGCGTGGAGGACGGCTCCAGTTGTCGGACGAGAAGGCGTACAGCGTCAGCGTGCCGATCCCCAGCGCCGGCGCCGCCTCCACCACGCGCCGTACCGCCTGCGCGCCCTCGCGGTGCCCGGCCGCCCGCGGCATCCCGCGCAGCGCGGCCCAGCGGCCGTTGCCGTCCATGATCACCGCGACGTGCAGCACGCCCGGGACGGGGTCGATCGACAGAGTTCTTTGCATCGTAAAGTCAATCGGCAAAAAAAGGGAAGGGTCAGCGGTCGCGCACGGCCTGGATGAGCGCTTCCATGTGGTTCAGGTACGCCTCCAGGGCGCCGCGGCCGCTTTCCGTCAGGCGGAACTCGGTGCGCGGGGTGCGCCCCTCGAAGCTCTTGGTGCACTCCACGTAGCCCGCCTCTTCCAGCTTGCGGGCGTGCACGCTCAGGTTGCCGTCCGTGAGCCCCAGCATGGCCTTGAGTTCGTTGAACGACAGCGAGCGGTTCACCGCCAGGGCGCTCACGATGCCCAGGCGCACGCGCTCGTGGATCAGGCGGTCCAGCTCCGGCTCGCCCTCTGCCGCGGCGCCGGCCACGCTGCGCAGCACCTGCGACGGCAGCTCCGCCCGGTGGGTGGCGCGATTGGCCTCAGCCACCGTACCTCCTTGCGATGAGGATTCCGAACACCACGTGCAGGCCGCCGAAGGCCGCCGCCATCCACGCGTCGCTCCACGCCGCCGGCGAGAACAGCGCCCCCGCGCCGAAGAGCATGAAGCAGAGCCCCATCACCGGCACCGCGGAGACGGAGAACGCGCCCGCGGTGATGATGCCGGCGCCGTACAGCATCATCCACATCCCCGGCAGCAGACCCGACATCTCCGCGCGGAACAGCACGACGGTGAGCACCGCGCCCGCCGCGACGGGCGGCGCCAGGCTCAGGCTGAACTTGCGCCCCGGCCCCGAGAGCAGCGGCATGCGCGCCGCCCGCGCCTTCATGGCCGTGGTCAGCACGCCGATCAGGACGGAGACCACCGCCGCCACCGACCACGTCGCCAGCCAGTTCTCCACCGACGGCTGCCGCGCCGCCAGCCACGCCGCCAGCAGCGCGGTGACGCCGATCACCACCTGCCCCCAGCCGGAGACGGCGGTGAAGCTTCCCGCGCGCTCCATCGTCTCGCGGATGTAGCGCAGGTTGTCCATCGCCCGCTCGCGCAGGTCGAGCGGGGCGTCGGGATCCTCCGGGGGAGGCAGCTGCCGCATGGGATGGATGGTCGCCATGATGGTACGATGCAGAGGCGGACGGCGCCTGTCAAGTGCTTTGCGATGTAAAGCAAAGGATGTGCCGTCCCGGTGGATCGCCTCCCGGCGCGGGGAGAGGGGCTCTGCGTCCGTCCCGCCACCGATGGATGGCGCCTCCTGCCGCGCACCGCCCGCTGTCGGAAGCTGGCGGCCGCGTGCTACTGTGTCAGTGCCACCGGGGCCAGCCAGCCGCCATGCCGATTCCCGATCCGATGCACCCTTCTCCCCCGTTCGCGTCGCCGCTGGATCCGGTGTTCGCCGGGCACGCGCGGGTGCCGCACGCGTTCGCCGAGCAGTTCTTTCACCGCGCGGAGCTGCCATACGGCATGCGGCTGGAGGGGGTGATGCACCGCGTCTGGCACCGGCCGCGGGCGCTGGGTCCGCTCTTCCGGCTGCTGGGCCGCCTCGGCATCCTGGTGCCCGAAGAGGGCCAGGAGGTGCCGACGACGCTCACCGTCCGCCCCGGCCGCAACCGGCTGGACGGGCTCTACCACGTGTGGGACCGCACCTTCGCTTTCGCGCGCCCGGTCCGCTTTCGCACCACCATCATCTACGACCCGCAGATCGGCCAGGTGGTGGACCTGGTGGGCCCGCGCGACGGGCTGTACATGGTGTGGAAGGCGCAGTTCCATCCACCGGACCGCTTTACACTGGATACCCGGGCGTGCGCGGTGCGCATCCACGGCCGCAAGCTGTGGATGCCGGCGTGGATGTGGAAGCTGCTCCTGGGCACCGTCACCTTCTCCCAGGTGGCGGATTCGATGGAGGGCGACACGGTGCGTATCGACCTGCTGATCACCCACCCCGTGCTGGGCCGCATCTTCGGCTACACGGGCACCTTCCGCACCGTCCGCACGCCCAGATCCGAGGAGCGCACCGCGGCCGGTTGATCCCGGGCGCACCTGTCCGTCGAGGGGGCC
>DASTNU010000611.1:0-9154 GCA_035720605.1 Longimicrobium sp.
CAGGGCGGCGGGTTCCTGAACGCGGTGCTGGAGAACCTGGTGGGGGGCGACGAGCCGGAGTACGGCAGCCGGCCGTCCGGCGGGTCGTACGACTCCACCGCGAGGTCTGCGGGCGGGATGAGCCGGACCAGAGGGACGAGCCGCGAGAGCTCGAAGGGCGGCTCCACGGCCGGCGCCGGTACGTCCACGGCGCGTCCGCCCAGCCACCAGGAGTACTGACGCCGGTGGCGCAAGCCGGGTGGCAGGTGACCGGCCGGGTGCAGGGAGTGGGCTTCCGCTGGTGGGCCCGCTCCCTGGCCTCCCGGCTGGGCGTCTCCGGCACCGTCCGCAACCTTCCCGACGGCTCCGTCGCCGTGCATGCGCGCGGCAGCGACCCGCAGCTGCGCGAGCTGCACGCGGAGCTCTGCGGCGGACCGCCCGGCGCCCACGTCCGTTCCGTCGATCCGCTCCCCTTCTCCCCGGCCGGCCTCGTCGACGGCGAGTTCGTGATCCTGCACTGATTTCCGAACACCTCCCGAAGAAAATCCGCTTTCGAGATTTGCGATAAAGCCGCGATCCCGACGGGCGGAATCCACCGGGCCGTCCGGAGCTTCAAAACGCGGCTAACGCGATCCTTGCGCGAAATCCGGAGCCCGTCCATCCCCGGGTCGACGTCGCAGGGCCGGGAACAACAGTTTCGCGCGAGGGGGCGCGCGCGGCGTCGCGGAGGCCTGTCGGGGAACCGCCGCCGTGATCCGGATCGGGCGGGGCGCGCGCTACTTGCCGACGCAGAACGTTCCGAAGACGCGGTCCAGCACGTCGTCCACGCTCACCACGCCGACCAGGTCTTCCAGCGCACCCACCGCCGCGCGCAGGTGCGTGGCCGCGAACTCCATCGGCACCGCATGGTCGAGCGCGGCGAGGAAGGCGGCGACCTCGTCGCGGGCGGCGCGAAGGGCGCGGGCGTGGCGCTCGCGGGTGACGAGCGGCGCCTCCCCCGGCTCGCCCAGGATCCCGCCGAACGCCTTTGCCAGGAGCGCGCGGCGCAGCCCGGGAAGGCCGTCGCCCGTCACCGCGGAGAGGGGGATGGCTGGCGCGCCGGCGGCGGATGGATCGGGTGCGCCCGGGTGCTGGTCGGCCTTGGTGCGGACGACGATCAGCCGGGCGGCATCCACCGAGGCGATGAACGCTTGCTCGTCGCCGTCCATCTCCCGTCCCGCCTCCACGCAGAAGAGCACGAGCTCCGCGGCGGAGAGGTAGCGGCGCGCGACCTCGATCCCGATCCCCTCCACCCGGTCCACCGTCTCGCGCAGCCCGGCGGTGTCCACCAGGCGGAACGGGTACCCGTCGACGGACGCCTGCGCCTCCAGCGCGTCGCGGGTGGTCCCGGGGATCTCCGTCACGATCGCGCGCTCCGTGCCCAGCAGCGCGTTGAACAGCGACGATTTGCCGGAGTTGGGGCGCCCCGCCAGCACGGTGAGCGCGCCCTCCCGCAGCAGCTCGCCCTCCGGCGCCGTCGCCAGCAGCGCCTCGATGCGGGCGACCCCGTCCGCGGCGGAGGCCCGGATGCGCTCCGGCGGAACGGGCGGCTCGTCCTCCTCCGGGAAGTCGATGGAATACGCGATGAGCGCCTCGGTTCCGATCACCGCGTCGCGCAGCTCCGAGACGCGGCGCGAGAGGCCGCGCTCCATCTGGTGCACGGCCGCGCGGTGCAGCGCCCGCGACCGCCCGTCGATCAGATCGGCGACGGCTTCCGCCTGCAGCAGGTCCAGCTTGCCGTTCAGGTACGCGCGCCGGGTGAACTCGCCGGGCTCCGCGGCGCGCGCGCCGGCGGCCAGCAGGGCGTCCAGCACCAGCTGCGGGGTGAGCACGCCGCCGTGCGTCGCGAGCTCCACCACGTCCTCGCCGGTGTAGCTGGCCGGCGCGGCGAAGTACGTCGCCAGCCCCCGGTCCAGCAGCTCGCCGGTGTCCGGATGCCGCAGCGTCGCCAGCCGCTGCACGCGCGGCGCCGCGTCGCCCAGCTCCGGCGCGACGCGGCGCAGGACGGCGAGCGCCGCGGGCCCGGAGACGCGCAGGAGCGCCACTGCGCCGCGCCCCGCCGGCGTGGATATGGCGGCGATGGTGTCGGGGGGAAGGGGAGCAACGGACATGGCGGGATGATGGGGACGGGCACCGGCGTGAGCAAGCACACCGGATCGACAGGAAAACGGAATTCCCCTGTCTCACCCGCGGCACCGCTCCCCGCGACCTCATCACGCGCCATTCCCCAGGCCGATGAAAAAGCGCCCGCCCTCCACCGGGAGAGCGGGCGCTCCGTCGTCCATCGACCGGTCGACCGGGTCAGCGGCGCTTGCCGCGGGCGCCGGGGACCACGCGGTTGGGGCGCAGCGCCGCCTTCTTGGCGGCGTCCTCCGCCTTCTGCTTTTCCGTGGCGCGGCGGCGCTCCTGCGCGATCAGGACCTGCTGCGGGAACGAGGCGATGTTCGTGGACGCGTAGTACAGGTTCAGCCCCGACGGCATCACGAAGAACACGAAGCCCATCACCAGGGGCATGGTGTACATCATCATCCGCGTCTGCTCGTTCTGCTCGATCCCGCTCATCTTCGTGCTGACGTACTGCAGCAGGAACATCGAGATGACCAGGAAGATGGGGAGCAGGTTCAGCGGGTCGCGCAGCGACAGGTCCGGCAGCCACCAGAAGCTGGCGCCGCGGAACTCGATGGCGCTCTGGAAGACGAAGAACAGGGTGATGAGCACCGGCATGGGGATGAGCAGGGGCAGGCACCCCGACATCATCGACAGCGGGTTGACGCCCAGCTCCGCGTAGACGGCCATCATCTCCTGGTTCATCCGCGCCGGGTCGCCCTTGTACTTCTCCTGCACCTCCTTGACGCGCGCCTGCAGCTGCGGCTGGATGGCCATGTTCTTCATCTGCGCCCGCATGGCCCGCGCGTTCAGCGGCCAGGTGGCCAGGCGCACGATGACGCCGAACAGGATGAGCACCCATCCGTAGGTGAGCCCCAGGTCGTGCATGGCCTTGAGCGCCCACAGCACCACCGCGGCGATGGGACGCACCACCGGCCGCAGCCAGCGGTAGCCGTACGGGTTCACCTCCTCCAGCTCGTGCCCCACGGTCGACAGCCGGGAGTGCTCCTGCGGGCCCAGGTACGCCTGCACGTGAAAGGCGCCGTCCGCGGCCAGCGGCTGCACCAGGCGCCCCCGCGCGCGCGGCGAGGACAGCGCCTCGCGCCCCACCGTGTAGCGGACGTCGCGCGCCGGCTCCATCTCCAGCCGGGCAAAGCGGGCGCTGCCGGGGTTGATGAGGGCGATGAGGAAGTAGCGGTCCTTGATGCCGCCCCACACCAGCGGCCCGGCGATGGTGTCCGGCCACTGCACCTTGCGGATGGCGGTGCGGCGGATCTTGTCCCGGTCCCACCCCACGAAGGAGAGCTCGGTGGCGCTGTGGTGGTCGGGGTCGTCGTGCGGGGCCAGGCCGGTGCCCAGCTCCGTCACCAGCTGCGCGCCCCGCGGCACGCCGGTGACGCGCCCCTGCACGTCCACCAGGTAGCCGTCGGGGCGAAAGGTGTAGGTCACCTCCGCGCGCACCGGCCCGGCGCCGGACGAGACGAAGCGCAGCTGCCGCGGCGCGTCCCCCTCGCGCAGGTCGATGCGGGTGGCGCTGGGGGTGAAGGCGACGTTGCGGAAGTCGATGGTGTCGCGGCCCACGGCCACCCGCTGCGTCAGCACGTCGCGCGCACTGCGGGGCACCAGCTGCACGCTGCCGCCCTTGTGCACGTAGCTCTCGTACCGCAGCAGGGTGGCCGCGTTGAGCGCCGCGCCGCGGGTGCTGAAGCGGTACTCGTACAGCGGCGAGCGCACCGTCACCAGCTGCTCGGGCGCGGTGCCCGCGGGCACGGCCAGGGGTGCGCGCGCCGTGGGGGAAGCGGCGGAAGGGGCCGCCGGGGCGGCGGCCGCCGCCTTCGCGGAGTCCGCGCCGGCGGGGCGGATCTGGGGCTTCGGGGGCGGGAACAGGACGTTCCACCCGAAGAGCACCACCGCCGAGATCACGAGAAACAGCAGGAGCCGTCTGTTCTGGTCCATCAGCCGCTGTATGGCAGAATTGCCGTAAAAAGTCGGTCCCCGCGCCTGGCCCGCACGGGTCAGGGAACGGGGTCGAAGCCGCCCTTGCAGAAGGGCTGGCAGCGGGCCAGCCGTCTGGCCAGCAGCCACCCGCCGCGCGCCGCGCCGTACTTCTCGATCGCCTCCAGCCCGTACGCCGAGCAGGTGGGATGGAAGCGGCACGCCGGCGGCTTGAGCGGCGAGATCCCCTTCCGGTAGAAGCGGATGGCCGCGATCATCGCGCGCGCGAGCACAGCTCCTCCGTCAGTGCGGCCACGTCGTCGCGCAGGGCGGCGAACGGGGCGGTATACGCTTCGGGCCGGGCGCGGAGCAGTACGTCCAGGACCGCTCCCCGGTTTCCGAGCGCCGGCAGCAGCAGGGTGCGCCCCAGCTCGCGCAGGCGCCGCTTGAGCCGGTTGCGCTGCACGATGGTGCGCCTGTGCTTGGGCACCACCACCCCCAGCCGGGGAACGCCAGCGGGGGAAGGGGAGACGAACGCGTCCAGGTGGCGCGTCTTGCTCCTCTTCCCCCGTCTGAACAGCGTCCGGATCTCGTCCGACGCGGTGATCCGGGCCCGCCTGGGCAGGCCGAATCCTTCCCGCGCGCCTTCGCCCTCCGGCTCCACGGCGGGCGCCCGGGGCCGCCGGTCAGTACTTGCTGGGAACCGTGACGGCGATCTTGTGCCGCCCCTTGCGGCGGCGGTTGTTCAGCACCGCGCGGCCGCCCTTGGTGGCCATGCGGGCGCGGAACCCATGCTTGTTGATCCGCTTGCGGTTGCGCGGACGATAACTCGGCTTCATCGGTCAACCCTTCAAGGGTGCTGCGCGTCTGCGTTGGGGCGGCCCTGCGGCTCGCGGCAAAGACGGTGAATCTAGCCCACCCAGCGGTTTTCGTCAACCGTGGCCCGTGCGGCTTTCGCAGCGGGCGCCGCCGTCTGGACCGCCGGCCGGCCCCCTCTCCCGGCCTCTCCCCGCGGGGACAGTCACTCCTCCAGCACGTGGCGCAGCGCGAGCAGCGATTCGCGCAGGAGCGCTGCGTCGCGGATGGAGCCGGCGAACCAGGCCATGTTGATGGAGTGGTACGCCGCCCGCAGGCGCGCCGTCCGCCGCGTCCGCTCGTCGATGGGGCCGTAGGCGGCGGCGAAGGCGGCGCGGGCGGAGGGTGGGAGGAAGGTCCACATGATGGTCAGGTCCACCGCGGGATCGCCGGCGTGCAGGTCGCCCCAGTCGATCACGCCCGAGACGCGGCGTGCGTCGTCCACCAGCAGGTGGCGGACGTACAGGTCGCCGTGGACGACCGCGGCGCGAGCCGGCGGCCCGGGATGCGCGCCGCCGAACAGGCGCAGCCACGGCGCCGGATCGCCGATCAGCGGGCGCACCGCCTCGATCCGCTCCAGCAGCTTCGGCATCCGCTCCACGAAGTCGGTGCGGCGGATCTCGTCCCCCGGCAGCCCCAGCCCCTCCGTGGAGGTGGCGTGCAGCGCGGCGAGGAACTCGCCCAGCGGCGCCGCGGCCGCCATCCGCTCCTCGTCCGCCAGGTGTGCGGCGCAGGCGGTGGCGCCGGGAAGGCGCGCGTATCCCGCGAAGGGCCAGGGGTATTCCTCCGCGGGCCGGCCGATCCAGCGCGGGACGGGGATGGCCAGCGGCAGCCGGGGCGCGATGCGGGGAAGCGCACGTGTCTCCCGCTCCAGCAGCACCACCGTGCCCGCCTTGCGCGGAAAGCGGAAGACGGCGTGGCCATCCACCAGGAACGCCGTGTTGTCCCAGCCGCTGCCGAACGGCTCCACCCGCCGCGCGTCCAGCTCGGGGAACTGACCGCGCACCAGCGCGAGCGCCAGCTCCGCCGTGACCGAGTGCTCGGCGGTCCAGGGATGCGTCATCCGGCGCGCTCCGCTGCGGCCTACTCCGCTCCTTCGGCCGGCTGGGCGAAGACGACGACGTTGCCGCCGGGCTCGCGCACGGCCAGCTCGTGCATCCCGTAGAACGTCGTCCGCCGCGGGTTGACGATCTCCACGCCGGCCATGGCGCGCTCCACCGCGTCCAGGTCATCCACCTCGATGAACAGCACCGTGCGGTACTCCCCCTGCGCCAGCGCCGGCAGGTCGTCGGCCACGCTGGCGCGGGACTGGTACATGATCTCCACGGCGCCCTGCTGCAGTCCCACGAACCCCAGCCCGTCGCCGTGCGGCACCTCCATGGTCTGCTCGAAGCCCAGCCGGTCGCGCCACCAGGCGGCGGCGGGCTCCACGCGGTCCACGATCAGCACGGGGGTCAGCTTGCGAGCGGTCATCGTCGGCTCCTGGGGTCGGGCGGGACGGAACGCGGCCGCGGCCAGGACGGCCAGCAGCAGCAGCGGAAGGATCGTCTTCTTCATCGTGGGCTCCGGGGAAGGGAGTCGCGGGACGCACGTCTATCTACCGCTGGACGCGCCGGCGTCAACCCCCCTTCTGCTCCCGTCCGGGGAAGCAAGGAAGAGGACAGGCTGGACGATCCCGGGATCGTCCATGGAAGAAGGTTTTCGGGTCAGCTTCGGACCTCTGCCACATCCGCAGGCACGATTGCCGTGAGCACTCCGCGGGCGTTGCGCAAGGGCCTGAGCAACGCGGCTAAATGCATGCACTTACGGGCTTTCTTGACTTTTCCACATCCCGTTTCTACGTTGCCGGGTGCCGAAATCAAGCATCCTGCCGTCTGCCGTCTCGCTGCCGAAGTGTTGATGGAACTCACCGCCGGGGAAATCTGGTCGCGCATCCTTGAGAGTGCCAAGACCGCGCTACCCGAGCAGGCGTTCCGCACCTGGCTGGCTCCCACGCAGGCGGTAGCCGTCTCCAACGACCTGCTCGTCGTTTCCACGCCCAACCCGTTCGCCGTGGACTGGGTGGAGGACAAGTACGCCAGCCTGCTCACCAGCATCGGTGAGCACCTGTTCGGCCGGCGCTTTACCCTCTCCGTCCAGTTTCAGGGAAACGGAAAGACCGCGTCCGTGCCGCCCATCGACCTGGCCCCCCCGCCATCTCCCATGCCCGCGCCGCGCCTGGACACGGCGCCCGCCGCGCACGCCGGCGCCGGGGAGAGCGCCCGCACCCTGCCCCCACTGAACCCGCGCTACGTCTTCGAGCGCTTCGTGGTGGGCAACAACAACCAGCTGGCCGCGGCCGCGGCGCACGGCGTGGCCGAGGCGCCGGCTCGGCTGTACAACCCGCTCTTCATCTACGGCGGGGTGGGGCTGGGCAAGACGCACCTGATGCACGCCATCGGGCACGCCATGCTGGAGCGGGATCCCGGCAAGAAGGTGATGTACCTGAGCTCCGAGCGCTTTACCAACGAGCTGGTGAGCGCCATCCAGGACGGCTCCATGGCGGAGTTCCGCCGCCAGTACCGCGCCTGCGACCTGCTGCTGGTGGACGACATCCAGTTCCTGGAGGGGAAGGAGCGCACGCAGGAGGAGTTCTTCCACACCTTCAACGCCCTGCACGACAGCCAGCGGCAGATCGTGCTCACCAGCGACCGGCCGCCCAGCGCCACGGGGCTGGAGGACCGGCTGGTGAGCCGCTTCGAGTGGGGGATGGTGGCCGACATCAAGCCCCCCGACTTCGAGACGCGCGTGGCCATCCTGCGCCGCAAGGTGGAAGAGGACCGGCTGGAGATCCACGACGCCGACGAGGTGCTCACCTTCATCGCCCGCAACCGCACCTCGTCGGTGCGCGAGATCGAGGGGGCGATGATCAAGCTTCTGGCCTATTCCTCGCTCACGCGCCGCCCCATCGACATCACCCTGGCGCGCGAGGCGCTGGGCGGCGGCGCGGCGGGCGATCCCGGCGGCGCGGGCGGAGGCCTTACCCCGCAGCGGGTGCGCGACCGGGTGGCCGAGGCGTGGGGCACCACCCCCGACGCGCTGCAGTCCAAGAAGCGCACCAAGGACCTGACCATTCCGCGCCAGGTGGCGATGTACCTGATCAAGGAGATGTTCGACCTGGCGCTGGTGGAGATCGGCAGGCTGTTCGGCGGACGCGACCACAGCACGGTGATCCACTCCATCGCCAAGGTGGAGGAGGACATGAACAACGACCCCGAGTTCCGCCGCCGCGTGGGCGAGCTGCGCGATTCCATGCGGGCGTAGGGGGAGGCTGGTCTCAGGACAGCGATTGAAATCGCCGCCGGGCGAGGCGGTGTGATGGGCGGCTCTCCGCAAGGGCACGGAGAGAACGGTGCTTGACAGCATTGCACAGAGCCCGTACATGCGTGCGGCGGCGGCGTGGACAACCGGTGTGGAGAGCGTGGGGAGAAGTTGTGGGAAGCGCGCCGGCGGTGTGGATACGTGGACAGGCTGGGGAGAACCCGGGTTTTCCACGGCGCTTTTCCCCAGGGGGCGCGGCGGGCCCAGGTGGTTGCGGCACAAGCGGATGAGGGGGGCCGGCGGGAGAGCTGTCCACGTTCCCACACCCTCTACTGTTATTACTGATTTGTATATCTCTCTCAGGGGAAGTACCGTTCCCCGTGGAGAACCAGGTCACCCCCAGGCGATTCGCGGAACAGAACCGTATGCGATTCACGATCACGCGTGAGAACCTGCAGCAGGGGCTGGGGGCGGTGGCGGGAAGCATTCCCTCGCGCACCACGCTCCCCGTGCTCTCCAACATCCTCATCGAGGCCGAGGACGGCGCGGTGCGGATGAGCGGGACCGACCTGGACACGGCGGTCTCCGTGCGCGTGGCCGCGGACGTGGCGGAGCCCGGCGCCATCACCGCGCCCGCCAAGAAGCTGCAGGAGATTGCGCGCGAGCTGCCCGGCGCGGTGGAGTTCAGCACACAGGGCGACGCCATCCAGATCTCCAGCGCACGCACCCGCTACCGGCTGAACGGGCTTCCCAAGGACGAGTTCCCGGCGTTCCCCAAGGTCGACTTCGCGGAGAGCTGGCGGGTGACCGGAGCGGACCTGGAGCGGCTGATCCGGCACGTCTCGTTCGCCGCGTCCACGGAAGAGACGCGGCCCATCCTGAACGGCGTGCTCTGGCAGCTGGGCGAGGGGGAGATGCGGATGGTGGCCACCAACGGCCA
>DASTNU010000612.1:0-5579 GCA_035720605.1 Longimicrobium sp.
GAACGAGCGGATCGCGAAGGGTACGATGCGCGAGATTTCGGACGGGGACAAGGGAGATCGTCCGGCGCGCCGCGGCTGGTGGCACGGAGCACGCAGCGTTCGCGTGCGCCGCGCCCGCTCCGGGCCGGCGAACTGGCGATGCGATGCCTACGGAGGAGCGCATGGCGGACGTAAACGTGGACAACCGCGGGGCCGGCGGCGGCGGGGGGAGCACCATGATGCTCGGGCTGGTGGTGCTGGTGGTGCTGGCGCTGGTGATCTGGCTGGTGACGCGCGGCGGGGGCGACGACGCCGACGTGGAGGTGAACGTGCCGAAGGTGGAGACCACGGAGGTGAACGTCCCGGAAAACGTGGACGTGGAGGTCAAGTCCTCCGGCGACTCCAAGTCGCCCTGATCTCCACGGACGCAGGCGCGCACCTCCCTGAGCGGGTGGACCCGCCGCTCGGACTGCCACAAGCCCCGTCTCGGCTCTCTGCACTCGCCGAACGGGGCTTCACCTGCGCAACAGAAACGCGGGGCCGCGACGGGTCGTAGTTCATCCTCACTCTCCGGCGCCGTGCAGGAGAGTGTCGCTCCCAGGGCGCGGGCAAGGCCCCCTCGCGGCCGAAGGCCCACTCACGCACTCACGCACTCACGCACTCACGCACTCACGCACTCACGCACTCACGCACTCACGCACTCACGCACTCCAGATGTCCTCCAATCCCCTGCGCGACCTCATCTTCGGCCCGGACCGGCAGGCGCTGGCGTCGGCGGTGGCGCCGCGGCGCACCTTCGCCGACGTGGTGCTGCCGCCGTCCACCCGCCGCGCGCTGGACCACGCGCTGGTGCAGATCCGCAAGCACGACCTGCTCTTCGGCAGGTGGGGGCTGGGGGAGCGGCACGAGAGCGGGCTGGGGCTGGCCTTCAACTTCGCCGGGCCGCCGGGGACGGGAAAGACCATCTGCGCCGAAGCCATCGCCGACGCGCTGGGCAAGCGGCTGCTGCTGGTGCGCTACAACGAGCTGGAAAGCCAGTGGGCGGGCGCCACCGCCAAGAACGTGGCCGCCGTCTTCGAGTCCGCGGCCGAGCAGGACGCCGTGCTCTTCTTCGACGAGGCCGACGCCATCGCCGGGCGGCGCTTCACCTCGATGGACCAGGGCTACCAGCGCGAAGCCAACGCCGTGGTCAACGTGCTGCTGCGCGAGCTGGAGGAGTTCGCCGGCGTGGTCATCTTCGCCACCAACCTGGCCGCCAACTTCGACCCAGCGTTCGAGCGCCGCATCCGCACCCACATCCTCTTCGAGCAGCCCGGCCCCGACGAGCGCGAAAAGATCTGGCGGGTGCAGATCCACGCCCGCAAGACACCGCTGGGGCCGGACGTGGACTTTCGCGCCCTGGCCGAGCGCTATCCGGCCACCGGCGGCGACATCAAGAACGCCGTCCTCAAGGCCGCCCAGATGGCGATCGCCGAGCCGGGGCCGGACGAGGAGAAGCGCATCGAGCAGCGGCACTTCGAGACGGGGATGGAAGAGGTGCTCGCGTCCAAGCGGGTGATGGACCAGTCGCTCTTTGGCGCGGCGGCGGGAATGCTGCCGGCGCTGGCGGACGGGGGGCTCACGGACGAGGTGTCGGCGCTGGCGTCGCGGCTGGTGGAGGTGGAGGACATGGTGGCGGACCTTCCCGCCGGCGTAAGGCGGATGGAGGAGGCGCAGGCCGCCATGCGCGCGGATGCCGAGCGGGAGCGGACCGCCCTGGCCGCCGGGCAGATGGAGGGAGTGACCGCCCTGCGCGCCGCCGCGGACGATGCCCTGCGCCGCGCCTGGACCGCCGTGTGGCTGGCGCTGGTGGCGGTGGTCATCTCCCTTGCCGTGGGTGCACTCTCGCTCCTTTGAGAGGGTGGATTGAGCGTTTTGGACGGATCGGAATCAGCCACAGGTGTGCATTTGTGACCACGGCTGTCCGATTCAGCACGGTACGCTGGGGGCGCTTCTCATCATGCGATAAGGTGGTGACTGCCTACGGCGTAGACCCTGCCTCGCCGCTGTCCATTCTGTATAAGTGTAAGAATCCGGGGTTTTGGTCCTTGCACGGTTCAAAAACCGGCACTAATCTGTAGAGTGTAAGCCAACTCAACGTAAACGAAGTGCACAAGCACAGCGGCCTCTCCCGCGCGGGAGGGGCCAGTGAGCGAGCGCGCGGGCGAATCGGCCATCGACCGGATTCGTGAGCACGTGCGGGCGCAGGTCGCCCGTACGTCGCTGCGAAAGGTGGCCAAGCGGGCGGGCGTAAAGGTCGGCGCGACCAAGAAGTTCATCGACGGCTCCGTGCCGTACGAGCGCAACCTGCGCTCGTGGAAGCGCTACTACGCGCGCGAGCTGAAGGAAGGGCTGGCGGGCGTGCCCGACGACGCGGTGCCGGCGGCGGACGCCGCGGCGGTGCTGGACCTGCTGCTGTGGGCGCTGCCGGAAGAGGAGCGTCCGGCCGCGCGGCTGGAGGCGGTGGAGCTGTTCCGCGGCCTCTACGTCCGCCGCAACCGCACGCCGCCGCTGTGGGTGCACGAGATGCCCACGCTGCCGGACGAGCCGGCGCCGGCTCCAACCGCCGGCGGCGACGATGACGAGGCGGACGACGAGTAGCGGGCGTTCGCCGGGTTTCGCAGCGGAGACGCAGAACGGGCAACGAGCCGCGGAGAAGAGGTTTCTCCGCGGCTCGTCGGTTTTCTCCGCGTCTCCGCGCGAGATGCCGCTCACTCCATGATGGCGCGCCAGACGGCGTCCACGTCGGAAAGGTCGTCGAACAGGTAGTCGGGGCCGTGCGAGGCCAGGTCCTGCGCCGAGTGCGTTCCCGTGGCCGTGGCGATGGTGCGCACGCCCAGGTGCGCGCCGCAGGAGATGTCGAACGGCGTGTCGCCGATGATGACGATCTCCTTTCCCGCGAAGTCCAGCCCCGTCGTCTCCCGCGCGCGGCGGGCGGCCACGGCGGGGAGCTCCGGCCGCTGCCAGTGGTCGGACCCGTAGGCGCCCACGCGAAAGCGGCCGAAGCCCAGTCCCGCCGCGTCCACCTTCAGGCGCGCACCTTCCTTCACGTTCCCCGTCAGCAGGCCGAGCACGGTGGGATCGCCGGAGCGCTCCAGGCGGTCCAGCAGCTCCGGCACGCCGGGAAAGGGGTGGATGCGCGCCTGGCCGATCTCCCGGCGCAGGTTGTGGATGTAGCGCTCCCACAGCGCGTCCAGCCGCGCCTCCACGTCGGCCACGGAGTATCCCACCGCCGTCAGCAGCTCGCGCACGATTTGCGGATCGGTGCGGCCGCCCATGTTGTATCCGCCGATCCGCCCCGTCTGGCCGTACACCTCCAGCATGGCGTCGCGCACCGCCCGCGCCCCCGCACCGCCCGCGGAGAGCAGCGTGCCGTCGATATCGAAAAGAACCAGCCGCTTCATCGCCCTCGTCATCGTCCGGGTGTGCCCGGCGCCTGTGCACGCACCGGGCCGGTCGAAACCAGCCCCTCTCGCTCGTCACCAGGGGTCCCGCGCCAGCGTGTACCGATGTTGCACCGGCGCGGCCATCGCAGAAGATTCCACGCCCGGATCGATGCGCCGTGTCTTCCGTTCACCTTCGCCGGCCGCAGATGAGCACGGTTTCGCCAGACAACGCCCTGCCGGAGCGTCCGCCACCCTCTCCCGGCGCTCCGGAACCCCGCGGTACCCTCCGGCGCATGGCGGGATCTCCTCTCACGCAGGGTGTCAGCCTCCTGGCGGCACTCGTGGCGACGCTGATTCTGGAGGACCATGCAAGGGACATCTGGCAGGATTCCGGCCGATTCCTCTCGGGCGAATGGGGTGGAGGCCCTGCCGCGCTGACCCTCGCGTTCTTCGGCTGCGCCATTCTCTCGGGAGTCCTGACCCTTATGGCGCAATCCGAGCACATGCGCCAGAGCAGGGAGGACGAAAGCCGGCGCAGCGGTGCAGAGAACCGCCTGATCGGGCAGTCGAACCTCCTCCTCGACCAGACGGAGCAGCTGCGGCACCTCGTCCAGTCCATGCCACCGGCAAATTTTCTGGACGTGTACGGCCGGCAGGTCGAGCTCAGCCATCGCACACACGTCGACGCGTACGAGATGGCGGCGGAAAATCCGCGCGCCTCCGACGAGCTTGCACAGATGACCCGCGTCATCCTGAGAGCGATCGGCAAGGTCTTCGCCGTGTATGACAACGCCGAGGGAGCGGCGATCGGGGTGAACATCATGCTGTTCGTTCGGCCCGACCGCCTTCCGGACCCTCGCCTCGACTTCGCTCCGGCTGATCTCTCGCTGGAGGAGCTCGACGGCGCGCTGCTCACGGACCGGCGCCTCTCGGCCAGGACGGACCGGCAGGGCAGCGAGCCGGACCCCGATCTCGTCGAGCTGGCGCTGCCAGTTCCCAAGCGGCGCTTCATCCAGGCCGGCGGCCGGGAATATCGTTGCGTCCTTCCCGGAGCACCCTTCGCATGGACCGAGCGGACGACGGTCGCCTACGCATCGCAGGCGGAGCTGCTCGAGTGGTGCGTCCGGGAGTGCGCGTTCCCGGAACCGGTCCTGAACTCGCTGCGGGACTACTTTCGCGGCGCCGGGCACCCGGTGCAGAGCTTCGTGTCGCTCCCGCTGCTCACGCCGAACGGGGATGCTCCCCTCGGGGTCCTGAACGTGCATTCGGACCGTCTCGGGCTGCTCGAAGCCCGGCCTCCGGACGAAAAGCTGCACGCGCTCCTGAAACCTCTCCTGGCCCTGGTCGTAGACATGCTGGAATTGCTTTCGGCGGCGGAGCACGAAGGACTGGAGAGCTCGGATCCGGCGGAGCCCGGCATGGTGATTGACAGTCGGTGACCGCGCATGCAAATTTCCGAACCAACCCGAGCCGTGAGACGAGGAAGATGACGCGCAGCCCTGTGTTCGAGGCCGTTCCCCCCAAGAAGCGAGACCTTCGCCCTCTCGCCGACCGGATGCGCGAGCGTGTCCGGCAGATGGACGAAGCCGTCAGCCGGCGCGAGGAGACTTACGCGTCGAAGGAGAACGGGGCCATCGTCTTCCGCACCCGCCGGGTGGCGTAGCGGATCTTCGCGGCACGCACCGAAGCAGTTGCGCCCGGGCAGAAGCTGACTCTGCCCGGGCGCATCTTCTTTTCCCCTGCAGGCCGGGCGGACCTCCAATCGGGTCGACCCGGCCCGGCTACAGGTCCATCTCCATCTCCACCTCCGGCGAGTACACCGTGGCGGGGCGGAAGAAGAAGCCCGCCTTGAGGTACGAGCGCAGGGCGGCGCGGTTCTGCGGCTCCACCGAGAGCCAGAGCCGGCGCAGGCCCAGCGCGCGCGCCAGCTCCGCCGCCAGCCGGTTCACCTGCGTGCCCATGCCGCGGCCGCGCACGCTCTGGTCCAGGAAGATGGCGTACTCGCGCACGCCGGGGTCCGCGGTGGGCATCAGCATGGCGTGGCCCACCAGCCGCCTCTCGCGCTCCACGATCAGGTGCTCGCCGCCGGCCAGCACGCCGTTCAGCCAGCGCGCGACGCGGGCGGTGCCGGCGGGCGGGTGATCGCCACGGGCGGGGGCGGGTACGCCATCTGGC
>DASTNU010000613.1:0-3337 GCA_035720605.1 Longimicrobium sp.
CGCCGGCACCGGGCCGCGCAGCGGGCGCGCGGCGCCGCGCCAGCGCCCGGCCAGCGCGGCGCGGACGGCGGCCTCCCACTCCGCCGGGACGTGCGCCTGTCCCGGGCGCGGCGCCATCCGTCCGGGGAGCGGGTCCGCCAGCGTGCGGACGACGAGGACCGAGGCGGGCGGCAGCCCCGGCGGCTCCAGCTCCGCCGCGTCCAGCAGCCGCTGCACCCGCAGCCGCGCCCCCGGCCCCGCCGGCGCCCGGACACTCACGCGGCCCCTCCCCTCGTCAGTAGTAGTAGTACGACCATACCGCGGAGAAGGGCAGGTCGCGCACCTGCTCCTGGCCCTCGCGGCGCACGCGCACCCGCACCTCGGCGCCGATGGCGGCGCTGAACCAGTAGTTGGAGAGCAGCACCTGCACGCTCAGCGTGGTCACCCCCGAGCCCGCCGGCAGCCGCACCTCGCCCGCACCGTTCTGGTTCAGCAGCGAGATCGTCCAGCCGGTCACCGGGATCGGCTCGCCGTTGGTGTCCACGAAGTCGGCGGTGACGATGTACGTGGCGGCCAGGTTCACCACCATCGTCACCACCACCTGCACCGGGAAGTAGGGCGAGACGCGCACCGTGCTCCCCTGCAGCGCGCTGGCCGGGAAGGTGTTGGTCAGCGTCATCGACGTCACGTGCGGGTCGGGGACGTCCGCGGGCTCGCCCACGGTGAACGCCTGCAGCCCCGACGAGCCGGCGACCGTTCCCATCGAGGCGCCAAGCGCCACCGAAAACGTGGTGTCCTCCGGCGTGCCGACCGGGATGGGGTTGATCTGCACGAACACGCTGCGCTCCTCGCCCACAGCCAGGCTCACCCCCGTGATGGGGGAGGTGGCCTGCGCCCCGGGGAGCACCCGCAGCAGCGACTGCCAGGCGGTCTCCGAATCGTTGACCTCTACCGAGGCCGAGAGCGCCGCCGTCCCCGAGCGGTTGGTGCGGTTGCGCACCGTGAAGCGGAAGGTGGCGGGCTGCCCCGGCAGCGGGATGGCCTGGGTGGCGAGCAGGAACTCCACGTCCAGCTCCCCGGCCACCTGTACCGGCGCGGGCTGCACCGTCAGCTGCAGGAAGTCCGAGGTGGCGCCGTTGCTCACCACCAGCAGCGCCGGACGCCCGAACTCGGGAAGTCCCGCGATCGCGGGGACCTCGAAGGCCACCTCCGTGTCCGTAGCCGTGTCCAGCTGGGCCGCCGGCACCGGGGTGCCGTCCAGCGTTACCTGGGGCATGGAGAGCGAGCCCCTGAAGTTCTCCCCCCGCACCCGCAGCGGCCCGTCGACGGTCACGATCCCCGTGGCCGGCACCACCCCGGTGATGCGCACCGGGAGCGCCAGGTCCGGCTCCAGCGGGTAGCTGGAAAAGAGCAGGCAGGGCGCCGACCCGGTCGATGGAAGGCCGGAGACGGTGTACGTCCAGGCGCGGTCCTGCGCCGCGAGGTCGATGGACGGGTGCTGCAGCGCCGCGCGCAGCAGCGGCGGCACCCGGGCCGCGTCCACCCCCGTGGGCCCGGTCACCGGGCGCCCGGAGAAGAAGGTCGTGGCGGTGAACCCCGCGGCGCCCCCCACACCCAGCGGCAGCACACCGACCGGGGGAAGGAAGAGGAACCAGTCCGACGCCTGCACCGAGCCGGCCGGCGCCGGCGCGTCGCCGACGAGGAAGGATGCCGCGTGGTCGCGGAACTGCATGAAGGCGGCGACCGCCTCGGCCGGGGGGAGCTCGTCCAGCAGCGGGAGCGGCTCCGGCGACAGCCGGGGGACGGGCTGGCGGCGCACCGCCCACATGTCCACCCACTCCAGCCGGCGGCGGCTCACGAAGAGCAGCGCCAGCGGCAGGTCGCACGACGCCAGCGCGCCGGCCGCGCGCAGCGCCTCCAGCGGCGGCCCGGCCGGGGGCGGCGGGGCGGCGGGCGGCACGGCCAGCGAGACCACCCGCGCCCCCGCCGCGTCGCGCCCCGCGCACCAGTGCGCCATCCCGCTGCGCAGCCGGCTCAGGTTCCTGGCCAGCGACAGCGCCAGCGCGGCGCCGGTATCGCCACCGCGCACCAGGTCCACCTGCGCGGCGGCCTCGGCGGCGATCCCCGACAGCCGGTTCGCCAGCGGCTGGCCGGCGCTCGCGGGCGGGAGGGAGAGGGGGACCAGGGAGAACGACGCGCCCAGCTCGGCGTAGCGGCTGGCGCAGCGCGAGCCCACCCCCTCCGACGCCAGGTCCACCACCGGCACCTGCTCCCGGCTCAGCGTGGAGGCGGGGCGCGCCGCCAGCAGGTAGAAGCCGCCCTGCGTGATGTCCGCCGCCAGCCCCGGGCGGTCGCAGACGGCGAAGAGCCCCGCCTCCTCGTCCGCCCGCGTCTGCGCGGGAACCAGCCGCAGCTCCACGTCGCGCGGCAGCGCCACGGGGTCGCCGTCGCGATTGAAGCCCAGGCCCGCCGCCACCCGCACCGCGGGCCGGGACGGGTCGCGCGGGGAGATGCGCACCTCCAGCCCCTGCACCACCCCCTCGCCCACGGCGCCGGCCAGGCCGCGGTGGCGGTCGCGCGCGGCGTCCTGCTCGCGGCGCAGGTCCTCGGCGGTAAGGATGCGGCCGTTGAAGAAGTGGGTGACGCGGACGCCGTCCTCCACCACGGGCTCGAGCAGCTCGGTCGCCATCGGTCAGCTCTCCCGGTTCAGCGCTTGGGGGTGCGGGTGCGCGCGGCGCCCTTCCTGGGGGCGGCGCCCTTCCTGGCGGCTGTGCGCGTGGAGGCGGAGGCGTCCATGGCCGCCGCGTCTGCGATCGAGCCGCGGCTGGGGTCGCCCTCCTCCTGTTTGATACGCGAGTAACGGCTCACCTCCACGTGCAGCTCGGACTCCTCCGTCGGAATCTCCTGCAGCCTGACGAGTCGGATCTGCGGCCCCCTGGAGTCGGGTCTGGTGGACAGCAGCACCACGCCGCCCGCCCACAGCGCCTTCACCACGTAGTGGAACCGCTCCGGGTCGTAGTCCTCCGCCTTGATGATCAGCACGAAGAGGTTCAGCGCGGTGTCGGTGATCTCCATCCCCAGCTCGTTGTACGGGGGCTCGATCGCCTGCGCCGCGCTCCCCGGCACCTCGAAGCGGCCCGCCCCCACCACCTCGTAGTCGGTGGCCGCCCCGCCCGCCGCGCCCGGCACCCACTCCTTGATGTCCTCGCGGAAGACCAGCACCTGCCCCTCGGTGGGGGTAGCCTCCGCGATGCGATTGCCGCGCAGCCCCGCCACCTGCGGAGCGGGGTAGCTTCCGTCCAGGTCGCCCCCGGCCGGGCCCGACGCGCCGCCGCCCGGGGGAGCCGCCGGAACCCAC
>DASTNU010000614.1:0-2487 GCA_035720605.1 Longimicrobium sp.
CGTGCGGCGCTACCTGGACGAGCAGGTGGAGCTGGCCAAGGCGCGCGGCTACGCGGAGACGCTCACCGGCCGGCGGCGCTACCTGCCGGAGCTCAAGTCGCGGAACTGGAACATCCGCGCCTTCGGCGAGCGCGCGGCCACCAACGCGCCCATCCAGGGGACCGCGGCGGACCTCATCAAGATCGCCATGATCCGCATCCAGGGCGACCTGAACGCCGGCGTGGTCCCCGCGAAGATGCTGCTGCAGGTGCACGACGAGCTCCTCTTCGAGACGCCCGTGGGGAACGAGGCGGCGGTGCGGGAGTTCGTGCGCGAGCGGATGGAGAACGCGGCGCAGCTGGAGGTGCCGCTGAAGGTGGAGGGCGGGGTGGGGGACAACTGGCTGGAGACGAAATAGGATGGATTGATGGGGGGCGGGCCTGGCGCCCGGTGATTGGATGTCGTTGCTGGATCATGAAATCCGCGTGCGCGGACTCGCTGGCTCGTGCGGGATCGGCGACCACGGCTGGTGACGAAGTGAACGGCGTACCCCGAGAGGTGCAATGCTCACGTTGGACGAGGAAAAGACACTGCGGCGGCTGGCCCGGGTCTTCTGTGCGCTCGGCGGCTACATGGGGCAGCCCAGCGTTCCGCGGGGCTGGCGGGAAGAGCATGGCCTGGCGGCGGGGCTCCGGTTTCCCGCGGGGGCGGAGTTCCACCGGCACTACGCCATCATCCGCCGCAACGCGCTGGTGCTGCGCCTGCACCACAAGCCCAAGAAGGACGAGGAGGCCGCGGAGTGGGAGCTGCACGTGGCCACGCCGCCCGACGCGGGGGTGGGGTGGCGCAAGCGCATCAAGAGCGGCGAGCTCTCGGCCCACGCGCGTCCCGAGGTGCTGCACGAGGTGACGGAGCTGGAGGGCCCCTGGTGGGACGACCTGCGCGGCGAGCTGGGCGGCCTGGTCTACGCCGCCGAGATGCTGCAGGCACACCGCGACGCCGTGGCCGAGCAGAAGAAGCAGAAGGGCGGCCGGGGAGACCGCAGGCTGCAGGCGGAGTACGTGGCGGGCCGCAGCAACGCCTCGGAGCGGCGTCCATCCCTGCTCGCGCGGATCCGCGGGTTTCTCGGCGTGTAGCGGCCTCCGCGCACTGCACCCTGCCTTCCAGCCCGATCCATCTCCCCCTCTCCCGCGCGGCGGGGGAGGGGCCCGTCGCAGCGTCTCGATCCATCCACGGAATCCTTGACTCGCCGCTCTCCCGCGCACAGATTGAGACCGATCGGTCTTGCATCTCTCCAGGAGGCAGGCGAATGCGCAGCGGCGAGCAGACGCGCGAGAACATCATCCGGCAGGCGGCGGCGCTGTTCAACCAGCAGGGGTTCGCCGGCGCGTCCATGTCGGACATCATGCAGGCCACCGGGCTGCAGAAGGGCGGCATCTACCGCCACTTCGAAAGCAAGGAGGCGCTGGCGCTGGAGGCGTTCGAATACGCCGTGGGGCAGATGGCCGGCCGCTTCACCGCCGCGCTGGAGGGGCGCGAGAACGCCGTCGACCGGCTGCACGCGGTGATCGACGTGTTCGCGCGGCTGCACGACGATCCGCCGGTGCCCGGCGGCTGCCCCATGCTGAACACCGCGGTGGAGTGCGACGACGGCAACCCGGCGCTGCGCGCCAGCGCCCGCACCGCCATGGACGGCCTGCGCACCCTCGTCCGCCAGACGGTGCGCAAGGGCATTCCCCGCGGCGAGGTGCGCGCCGACGTGAACGGTGACGAGCTGGCCACCGTGCTGATCTCCACGCTCGAAGGGGGCGTGGCGCTCTCGCGGCTGTACGGCGACGGCCTGCACCTGCAGCGCGCGGCGGATGCCATGCGGCGGTACCTGGACGAGAGGGTGCGCGCCTGACCCGGCGCAGCCCTTCTCTTTTTTTGCCCTTCGAGAGACCATTCGGTCTCTAACTCTGGAGGCAGATGATGAGCGCGAGCGAATACGACGCGGTCGTGATCGGCGGAGGGCCGGCGGGATACACGGCCGCCATCCGCCTGGGCCAGCTGGGCGTGCAAACGCTGGTGGTGGAGAGGGAGAACGTGGGCGGCGTCTGCCTGAACTGGGGATGCATCCCGTCCAAGGCACTCATCTCCGCCGCGCAGATGATGGAGAAGATGCGGCACGCGGGCACGATGGGGATCCGCGCCGCGGAGCCGGAGATCGACTTCGCGGCCACGCAGCGGTGGAAGGCCGGCATCGTCCAGCGTCTTACCGGCAGCGTCGCCACGCTCATCCGCGGCAGCGGCGGCGAGATCGCGGCCGGCACCGCGCGACTGACCGGTCCCAACCAGGTGGAGATCACCGCCGATGGCTCCTCCCGCCGCGTCACCGCGCGCACGGCGGTCGTGATCGCCACCGGCGCGCGCGTGTCGACGCTGCCGGGCTTCGAGCCGGACGGCCGGCGCATCCTCACCGCGCGCGAGGCGGTGGACCTGGCGGAGGTGCCTCGCTCCCTCGCGATC
>DASTNU010000615.1:0-2997 GCA_035720605.1 Longimicrobium sp.
CGACATGTTGCCGTAGCGGTCCACGTTCACGTACACCTTGTCCATCGGCATCCGCGCGTACTTGGCCGTCGCCTCGATGATGCGGATGTTGGCCTGGTGCGGCACCAGCAGGTCGATCTCGTCGCTGGTGACGCCGGCGCGCTGCATGGCCGTCTCGGCCGCCTCGCACATGGCGCGCACGGCGGACTTGAACACCTCCGGCCCCGCCATCTTCACGTAGTGCGAGCGCTCGTCCAGCACCGCAATGTCCAGCGGGATGCGCGCGCCGCCGCCGGGGCGCCAGAGCAGCTCCGCCAGAGTGCCGTCGCTCTTCATGAAGGTGGACAGGATCCCCCGCCCGTCCTCCGCCGGCCGCACCACCGCCGCCCCGGCGCCGTCGCCGAAGAGCACGCAGGTGCTGCGGTCCGTCCAGTCCACGATGGACGACATCTTCTCCGTGGCGCAGACCAGCACCGTCTCCGCCTGCCCGCTGGCGATGTGCGCCTCCGCCATCGACAGCCCGTACAGGAAGCCGCTGCACGCCGTGGCGTAGTCGTACGCCGCCGCGTTCCGGGCCCCCAGCAGCGCCTGCACGTCGCACGCGGTGGAGGGGAGCAGGCGGTCCGGCGTGGCGGTGGAAAGGAGGATCATGTCCAGCGCCCCCGCCTCCACCCCCGCGCGCTCCATCGCGATCCGCGCCGCCGCGGCCGCCATGTCGCTGGCGTGCGTGTCCCGGTCGGCGATGCGGCGCTCGCGGATGCCGGTGCGGGTGCGGATCCACTCGTCGCTGGTGTCCACCAGCGTCTCCAGCTCCGCGTTGGTGACGATGCGCGGCGGGGAGTAGCGGCCGGTGGCGGCCACGCGGACGCGGGGCATTCTGGGCTGGATCATGGTGCTGCGCGACCTTCGGCGGGCCCGGCCAGCCGCGCGGCCATGTGCTCCACCATGCGGCGCTCCACCGACTGCGCGGCGACCCCGATGGCGTTCTGGATGGCGTGCGGCGGCGACCCGCCGTGGCAGATGATGACGACCCCGTTGACGCCCAGCAGGGGGGCGCCGCCGATGCCGGTGTAGTCGAGCCGGCGAAAGACGCGGTCCAGGTCCATCTCCACCCCCGCCTCGGCGAACTCGCGCTTGAGCATGGAGGTGATGAGCCCGGCCACCGACTCGTAGAACTTGAGGAGGACGTTCCCCACGAACCCGTCGGCCACCAGCACGTCGCAGTGGCCGCTCACGATCTCGCGGCCCTCCACGTTGCCGATGAAGTTGATGTCCGTGAGCTCGCTGAGCAGCTGGTGCGCCTCGACGACGACCTCGTTCCCCTTCTCGGGCTCGGCGCCGATGTTCAGCAGCCCCACGCGGGGGTTCTCGATCCCCAGGATGTCCTCGGCGTACACGCTGCCCAGCTCGGCGAACTGCACCAGCTGGTGCGGCTTGGTGTCCACGTTGGCGCCCACGTCCAGCGCCAGGCAGCGCCCCGTGGCGGTGGGAATGCGGGCGCCCACCGGGGGCCGGTCCACGCCCTTGAGGGTGCGGAGCACGACGATCGACGCGGCCATCACCGCGCCGGTGCTGCCGGCGCTGATGAACGCGTCCACCTCGCCCCCCTTGAGGAGCGAGATGCCCACCACGATGGACGAGTCCCGCTTGCGCCGGATGGCCGTGGCGGGGGCCTCGTGCATCTCGATGACCTCCGAGGCGTGCACGATCTCCAGCCGGCCGGCGGGCACCGTGGGGTGCTGCGCCAGCTCGGCCCGGATGCGTTCCTGGTCGCCCACCAGCACGACCGTCAGGTCGTCCAGGTCAAGCAAAGCTCCGACCGCCCCCTCGACCTCGACGGCCGGGGCACGATCGGAGCCCATCGCGTCCAGCGCGATCCGCATCTGTGGGAGTCTTTGCGACGGTTGCGCTTAGAACTCGGAGACCTCGACCCGCTGCTCCTTGCGGTAGTACCCGCAGTTGGGGCAGACCCGGTGGGGAACGTGCGGGTCGCCGCACTGCGGGCACGCATTGAACGACGGCATCGCCGCCTTCACGTGCGTGCGGCGCTTGCGCTGGCGCTGCTTGGACTGGCGTCTCTTGGGTACGGCCATGGGAAACCCCCTGCTGCGATCTTCGGGTGGTTGGATTTCAGTCGAACGACACGTTCTTCAGCGCGTCCCAGGGGCTCACCGCCGCCTCGGGCACGCAGGCGCATTCCCCCTGGTTCAGGTCCGCGCCGCAGCTGGGGCACAGCCCCCTGCACTCCTCGCGGCACAGCGCGAACCGCGGCGCCCGCAGCAGCAGCTGCTCGCGCACGGCCTCGCGCAGGTCCAGCTCGTCGCCGCGGGCGGGAAGGGGATAGATCTCGCCCTCCGCCTCTTCCTCGTCCGGCCCCAGCGTGTCGAAGAGCATGTCGACGGTGTCGTCCACCGGCTCCTCGACCGACGCCAGGCAGCGCCGACAGGCAAGCCGCACGGTGGTGCGGAGCCGGCCGCGCGCGAGCACGCCGTCCCCTACCGACCGTGCGGTCAGGTCTACCTCCAGGGGCGCGGCGAGGTCGATCTCCGCGCCCTCCCACATGGGATCGTCCGGCGGAACCTGCTCCCGGACCCGCACTTCTCCGCGGTCCAGTGCCGCCAGGCTGACTTTCAACATAAACCAGAAAAGTACTTGGAGAACCCGTCCCTGTCAACCAACGGGCCGGTCTTTCTCGCGTGTGGGCGCTGGATACACCGCAGCGCGCGCGGCGTGCACGTTCCGCGCCGGGGGTGAGGGGGTGAGGGGGTGACAGGGGTGACGGGGTGACGGGGTGACGGGGTGACACGGTGATGGGTGAGCGCCGGCCCCGGTTTTTCGGGGCCGGGCCCGCGCCCGGCGGTTGAAACCGCTGCTCGCACGTCACGAAGTCCGCCTGCGCGCAATACCGTTTACTTTGTTCACCTAGCGAGGTAAGATACAGCCGGACCCCAGCCTGAGGAGGCCCGGATGGCTCGTGTGAGCAAAGTGCGGCTCGAGGGAGACCGGTTGACCGACCTG
>DASTNU010000616.1:0-7306 GCA_035720605.1 Longimicrobium sp.
CAAGCGCCGGGGCGAGGTTGGGGCAAAACCCCTCAGTCGGGGGGCCCCTCCGCCGCGCGCGCGGACGCGATGCGGGCGGAGATGCGGTCCATCAGCCCGCCGGGAACGCTGATGCGGCGCAGCTTGCCGCGCAGCTCGTCCAGCACGGTGGCCTCGAAGCGCACCTCCGCCGCGCAGATGGCGCAGATCTCCAGGTGGGCCTGCACGCGCTCCATCTGCTCCGGCGGGAGCTCGCGGTCCACGAAGTCGTCCAGGCGCCGGAACGCCTCGTGGCAGTCGTACTGATCGGATGCGCTCATGCGTCCTCTCCCTTTGCGGGAACCAGCCCCGCGTCCGTGGCGACCTCCCACAGCGCCTTCTGCAGCAGCTTGCGCCCGCGGTGCAGGCGCGAGCGGACGGTCCCCACCGGCACGTCCAGCACGCTGGCGATCTCCTGGTACGAGAAGTCGTCCATGAAGTAGAGCGTGGCCACCACGCGGAACTCCTCCGGCAGCCCCGCCACCGCCCGCGCCGCGTCCTCGCCCGCGATGCGGTCCAGCACCTCGCGCGCGGGGTCCCGGCCCGGCGCGTGCAGCCCGGCCTCCGCCGTCCGCGAGTACAGGTACAGCGGCGGCGCCTCTTCCAGCGCGTCCAGCGAGGTCTCCGGCCGCTTCCTTCGCCGCGACGCGTAGAAGCAGTTGAGCAGGATGCGAAAGAACCAGGCGCGAAAGTTGGTTCCCGGCCGGTACTGGTGGAACGCCTGGAACGCCCGCAGCGCCGCCTCCTGCACCAGGTCCTCGGCGTCGGCGGGCTCGCCGGCCAGGCGCAGCGCGGTCCCGTACGCGCGCTCCACCACCGGCGCCAGCAGCGACTCGAAGTCCTCCGGCGGGGCGGGCGCGGACACGGCTCTTCCGTCCATCGGGTGGCTGCGCTCCGGGACTCGGCGGGTCGATAACGGAATGCCATCACGGCGCGGAAGGTTCCCGCGGGATGCGGCCGGGCGATGCAAGAAGATGCGATGCGATGCGGATGGCAAGCATCATCTCCAGGCCGCCCCCACTGAACTGGTCTCACACGGAGTCAACGGAGTCAACGGAGTTTTTTCTACCGCGACTCCATTCATCCAGCCGAAATCGCCTGGGGATACAGGATTGTTGATGGGTGGGGGCGTGCCTCTCCGCGCGGAGCAACTCCGTTGACTCCGTTGACCCCGTGTGAGGCCCGATCGTTTTCTGTCGAACTTGCGCCCCCTCCGGCCGGCGCGCCACGTTGGCCGGCGGACGTGCCACACGGGAGCAGAGAGATGACCAGCGAGTGGATGAGCCGGCGGGCGTGGCTGGGCGCGGGCGCCGCGGCGGTGTCGGCGTCGGCGTGCCGCGTGGACCGCGCGGGCGACGACGTGCAGCAGCAGTCCGCGCAGGTGCTGGACGTGCGCCAGTTCGGCGCGACGGGCAACGGGCGCGACGACGACTACCCCGCCATCGCCCGGGCGCTGGACGCGGCGCGCAAGACCGGCGAGTTCGGCGAGGGCACGCGGGGCGCCGTCGTCTTCTTTCCCCCCGGCGTCTACCGCGTCACCCGGCCGCTGGACTGCAACGGCGGGCAGATGAACCTGCGGGGCGCCGGCCCCTACCAGAGCGTCGTCCGCGGCGACACGGGCGACGGCGGCGCGATCATCGAGTGCATCGGCGGCCGCTTCTCGTCGTTCCGCGGCCTGACGCTGGACACGCGCGCCATGCGCAACCGCAGCACCGTCGGCATCCTGGTGGGCCGCAACCCCCGCGGCGAGCAGGCCGGCGACATGCACTTCCAGGAGCTCACCGTCCACATCGACCCCAACCCCCGCGCCAACGGGGGCCGGGGCACGGTGGGGCTCTACAACGTCGCGGCGGAGGTGCAGGGCGGGCAGTCGTGCACCTTCGGAGGCGACGTGGGGGCGGTGTTCACGCCGGGCAACTACTGGCGCCTGGCCCCGCGGCATACCTCCATGCTGGCCGGGGAAGGGAGCATGACGGTGGTGCGCTTCGTGGGCCACAACACCTTCTACGGCATCCACGGCCCCGCGCTTCGCCTGGAGGGCGGCGCGTCGTTCCACTTCGAGGCCTTCCTGTCCAGCTGGGCCGGCACGGCGATGGCTCCGCAGGTGCAGCGGTACGGCGCGGCCATCGAGGTGCTGGGGTCGATGGCGGACCTGACCTGGCGCGGCTACCTGGAGGGGTTCCACCGGCTGATGCGCATCCACCGCGTCCCCGTGGTGGGGCTGCGGCTGGAGGGGTTCGCCTCGCGCACGCCGCCCGCGCCGTTCATCCAGCTGGACGCGGCGGGAGGGATCGACGGGGGAAGCATCGACATCGCCCCCACGCAGGACACGCAGGGGGTGGAGAGCCCGCTGATCGAGTCGGAGCCGGGGATGCAGTCGATGGTGCGCAACACGCACCTCTGGCTGCGCAACCAGACGATCCGGCTGCAGGGGGGAGCCACCCTCTTTCAGAACAACCTGGTGGTGGCGCAGACCCCCCTGGCCCGGGCCGCGGCGAGCATCACCGCAGCGCGGATGGGCGGCAACGTGATCCTGGCCTCGGACGGCGTGGAGGCCGGCGGCACCCGCCTGGCCGGTTCCGGGCCTACCTCCGCCCGTCCCTCCGCCGCGTCCCTGGGCGCCGGGGCGCAGTTCTACGACACGCGCCTGCGCCGCCCGCTCTGGAGCGACGGCCAGGCCTGGCGGGACGCGATGGGGAACGCGGTGTAGCGGACGGGCGGCGCCCGGTCAGCCAGCCAAGTGGTTCCGGGGCAAGACCTTGCACGTTCGTGGAAACATTTGTAGTATTGTCCGGTTCTTCCCGCTCCCTCGTCGCATCACCTCCACGCGGGCATGGTCTCCGCATCGCGATTCGTCGCGGTGGCGTTCCGTTGCCGCGCGGATGAACCGACCTGTCCCCATGCCCCAGCACCCGGTCCGCACCGCCGCCTGCTGCCTCGCCATCGCGCTGGCGTCCGCCTGCGCGCGGGATGGCGGCGGCGCTCCGGCCAACGCCGCGGGGAAATCGGCGGCGCAGCCCCCGGCGCCGGCCGCACCTGCGCTGCCTGCGGCCCTGGCGAGCCTCTGCGGGTCCCCCGGCGCTCCGTCCACGTCCTCCGGCCGGCTGGCGGGGTTCACCCGGCACGAGCTCTCCGCCGGGGACCACCTGCTTCCGGCGGGGTCCTCGCAGATCGACCAGCCGGTCCGGTGCGTCGCGCGCACGCAGGCGCAGCTCGCCGCGCTGTCGGAGGCGGCGCACCGCGGCCTTTCCTCCCCTCCGCCGTCACTGGACGGGGCGATGGTCGTCCTGGCCGGGATGGGGGAGCAGGCAGCCACCGGCCACGACATCGCGATCGACAGCGTGCTGGTGCGCGCGGACACCGCGCTCGTCTTCGTGACCGAGCGCTTTCCCGGGTCCAGCTGCACGGAAGGGATGCTCGTCTACAACCCTGCGGACGCCGTGCGCATGCCTGCGGCCGCCGTCGTCCGCTTTCACGAGCGCCGCTTCGTCGGGCCACCCTGCGTGACGGGGGAAGAGTCCGCCGGCGCGCCCTGACCGCGGCTCACCAGCCGCCTTCCGCTCTCCACCGATCACCGCCACCGGGACACGCGACGCGCCGTGCGTGTCCGTCGGCACCCCGATCATCCGCGCGGCGCCGCACCGGCCGCGCGGATCACCTTTCCCCGAGAAAACAGCACCTCATGATCAAGCCCAGAAACACGGGAATCCTGGTCTGCCTGGCGCTCGCGGGCACCGCCGCGTGTCGTGACGCCACCGGTCCTGGCGCGGCCGAACCGGTCGAGCCGGAGCGCGGGGGCGCCGCGCTGCTGCACACGGTGCCGTGCGACGTGACCGTCGCCACCGCGCAGGTGGTCTGCCGGGCCGAAGGCGCGGGGACCCCGGGCGGCGGGCCCTCGCGCGCCATCCTCGGCCTGAACCAGATCAAGCTGGCCTCCAGCAACGTGGTGTACGACAGCGTCGCCGAGACGTTCAGCTTCGACGTGACGATGCAGAACCTGCTGGCGGAGCCGGTCGGCACGCCGGACGGCGTGGTGAAGGTGGGGAGCAAGGTGTTCCACGACACGGGTCCCACGGTGACCGCGTACAACCAGGCCGGAGACACCGGTACCGTCACCGTCGCGAACGCCGACGGCACGGGACACTTCACCCGCGCGGCGCAGCCCTATCACCTGTACGACACCATCCTGGCCCCCCAGGCGATCTCCGCCCCCAAGCGGTGGGTGCTAAACGTGCCGCGGGAGGTGAAGACCTTTCAGTTGATGATGAAGGTCTTCACGCCCATCCCCAGCGAGCCGCGGGTGCCGTCGGCGGCGCCCGACGGGGTCCCCGACTGGGTGTACGCGCCCGCCAACATCTCCACCAACCTGCCGCAGCTCTCGGGAACGTACCTGCGCCAGTTCGTGACCGTGATGTTCGCCCCTGGAACCCCGCAGGACGAGCGGCAGGCGGCGGTGAACGCGGTGGGGGGTACCGTGGTGGGCGGGCGCCGCCTTCCCGAGGGCGACGGGATGTACTACGTGCAGCTGGCGGATGACGGCACGGCCGCCCCGCTGGTGAAGGCCATGGACCGGCTGGAAGGGCTCCCCCAGGTGATCGGCGCCTCGGCGGAGATGTTCCAGCCGGCGGAGGAGGCGCTCGCCTACATCGCCCCCGTGGACGGGCCCGACTACCAGTCGTGGCGGCCGCGCGCGGCGCTGGCGGACTCCGCGAACTGGGCGCTGGAGGCCATCCACGCGCCCGCGGCCTGGGGGTGCACCACGGGCTCGCCGGCCACGCGCGTGGCCGTGCTGGACCGCGGTTTCCACATGAACACGGCGACCGACGTGGCGGTCAACGAGCGCAGCCGGCTCTACGAGTTCAACAACTTTCCGCAGAGCATGGCCCACGGCACCATGGTGTCGTCGCTGATCGGGGCGCGGGGGACCAACGGGCAGGGGGTTGCCGGAGTGATGTGGCACGCCGGCCTGGACCTGGTGGCGGTGGGCACCGACAGCCTGGGCGTTCCCACCATGAACGCCGCCGGCCAGTACGTGATCCGCAACGCTCCGGAGCGGCTGGGGATCGCCATCTCCGGCGGCGCGCCGATCATCAACGTGTCGCTGGGATTGCGGCAGGACTCGGCGAAGATCGTGAACCCCACCCTGCTGGCCACCAAGGCCAACCAGGCCATGGTCCAGTCCGTGTACCGGCAGTACCGCGCCTACATGAAGTTCTACGACATGCTGGGAAAGCGCCCGCTGGTGGTGGTCGCCGCGGGGAACGACGCGATCGACGCCTCGTGGTCCGCCATCCCCATGCTGGTGAACGACTTTCCCGACCGGGTGCTGGTGGTGGCCGCGGCCCAGCTGGGCCCGGGGGGCGCCCTGCAGCCCGCAGTGTTCAAGTACCCGCGCGGCACCAACGGCGGCACGCTGGTGGAGATCACGGCCCCCGGAAAGGACGTGGGCGTGCTGGACGGGGCGGGCGCGCTGACCACGGCCGACGGGACCTCCCTGGCCGCGCCGCTGGTCACCGGCGTGGCGGGGCTGCTGCTCTCGTTCGATCCCCGGCTCACGGCGGCGCAGCTCAAGACCCTGCTGCTGGGCGGCGCCCAGCGCGGCGGCCGCCTGGTGGCCAACCAGCAGGCGCCCGACGAGCCGCTGCCGGTGCTGGACGCGTACCAGTCGCTGGCCATGGCGGCCGGCACCCCGGGAACGCCGCTCTGCGGCAACCGGGTGTGGATCTCGTACAGCGGCACCGTCTACGCAGAGCGCGGCCGGGGACCCGGGCTGATCACGGAGCCGCTCTTCTCCGTCACGCCCGGCTCGTACTGGCTGGGCGGCATGCACCAGAGCCACCTGCGGCTGTTCGAGAACGGGCAGGAGTACGACGCCGTCTTCCGCTTCGGCGCGTCCGGCTGGCAGATGGTCCCGGAGAGCGACCCGGCGTGGGACAGCCTGTACTGGGAGTCGGGACCGGTGCTGAACAGCCAGTACGGCTACTCGCACGGCGGCGATTCCACCCTGGTCACCAGCAACGCCGGGGGAATGCGCGTGAGCCTGCGCGACAACCCCACGGGGAACCAGCGGTGGATCGGCACGGTGCCCATCGCGCTGGGCGAGTCGGAGAACCGGGCGTGGCAGTGCACGCGCATGTACACCACGCCGTCCAACCCGGCGGGAGCGTGCGCGGACTCCAGCAGGATCGGCACCACCACGCAGACGTACCCGTTCGCCAGCGCCTACTCGCCGCGCGGCGACACGGCCGTAGTGGCCGTATACACCAGCACGCACAGCTGGCGGCTGGAGTCGGACTGGTATCCGTGCCCGCAGCAGGACCCGCAGGCCATGCTGAGCCAGGCCTACCACTGCCGCGACGTGAGCTACTCGGTGCCGCCCAGCACCAGCCGCGTCTACGTGGTGTCCCCCGCCGGCTGGCGGCAGCTGACGGCGCCGCCGGGACGGGTGGACCAGCTGAGCATGTCCGACGGCCTGACGTCGGACGTGTACGCCCGGGCCACGTCCGAGAGCACCCTCTACTACCAGTGGTGGGTGGCCGACACGACCAGCATCCAGAACGGCTACGCGACGCGATGGAAGTCCGAGGGGGACCCGGAGCGGTCCAGCTACACGGAAACGTGCTCGTCGCGGTTCTACGACCTGAGCGACGACGGCGCGGTGTCGCTGCTGCAGTGCCTGGACAACGGCGGCACCTTCGCGCCCAGCCGCCAGCCCGCGCTGCGCAGCATGCCCGCGTCTGCTCCCCCCGCGCCGCGCCCGGCCCCGCCCCGGCGCCAGGCCCGCGGTTCCGGTTCGGGGCGGCACCGGCACTAGCCGTTCCCTGAGAGGTGTGTCGCCAGCCCTCGCACGCGAAACCGTCATCCTGAGGGAGGCGCCACGTGTAACCTGTTGTCACGAAGGGCATTGGCGCCGACCGAAGGATCTAGCCGGCAGAACCGTGAGGCTGGATCTCGGCCACGGAGCTGCCCCTCGCGGGCGGAGAGGAGATCCTTCGGTCGCGCGCAAGCGGTTGCATTACCTCAGGTTACACGGTGTGCGCACCCTCAGGGAGACAACGCGGCTTCGCAGTCCCCGGGTTCAGCAACACCCTCTGATATGAGCCTGAGAAAACAACGATCTCACGCATCGGAATCGCGGAGAAACGGGAGAGGACGCACCATAAGAACGAACTCTGTCAAGGGGCACGAACTGGGGGAAAACCATCCCCTGCGAGAAACCGTGGTTTCTCGCGCTGTGTCAGCGTAAAACCCTTTACGCTCCTGTTCGGGGTCAGGACGCCCCCTTCGC
>DASTNU010000617.1:0-2406 GCA_035720605.1 Longimicrobium sp.
GTGCGATGTTCATGCGGCTCCTTTCACGCTCGGCGAGGATCGATGGGGGAGTTGAGTGATGCGGACGATCGCCGGCCGACGATCGAAAGCTATCACTCGTGACGAGGGAGTTCAACGGCGTAAAACCAGACACAGGCGAGATTTGCGGCTCACCTGTGGCGCGTTCGGAGTGTGTACGCGGCGTCGCGGGCGCGGGCCGGCCGGGGCCCCGCGAACGCGCCGTCAGTCCGCGGCGATGCGCTCGGGCTCCTGCTGCGCGGCGGCCTTCTCCTGGAGGGCGCGCCAGACGCGCGGCGGCGAGAAGGGGAGCGCGTCCATCCGCACGCCCACGGCGTCGTAGATGGCGTTGGCGATCGCCGGGATCGACGGATGCAGCGGGCCTTCGCCGGCCTCCTTGGCGCCGTACGGGCCCTCGGGATCGATGGACTCCACGATCAGCGACCGCAGCTCCGGCGTGTCCAGCGACGTCGGAATGCGGTAGTCCAGCAGCGACGGCGCGTTGTGCAGCCCGGCGCGGCCGTGGTCCGCGTCCTTGAAGACGTGCTCCTCCATCAGCGCCTCGGCGAAGCCCATGTACGCCGAGCCCTCCATCTGCCCCTCGACGATGGCGGGATTGAGCGCGCGGCCGCAGTCGTGCGCCACCCAGATGGCCTTCACCTCCACGAACCCCGTCTCCGTATCCACCTCCACCTCCGCCACGTGCGCCGTGAACGAGTAGGCCGGGCTGGCGCCGATGGTCCCGCCCCGGTACTCGCCGTGCACGTCGCGGGGGGTGTTGTAGCTCCCCACGGAGCCCAGCGTGCCGTGCTTGGCCTCCGCCAGGTTGAAGGCTTCGGCGATGGAGATGCTGCGCCCGGTGTCCTGCCCGTCCATCGCTCTACCGCCGGCCAGCAGCACGCGCCGCGGGGGGATCCCCCACTCCGCGCCGACGGCGTCCTGCACCAGCGCCTTGAGCTTGCGCGCCGCGTCCACGCAGGCGTTGCCCAGCATGAAGGTGACGCGCGACGAGTAGGCGCCCAGGTCCACCGGGGTGAAATCCGTATCCGACGGCAGCACGCGCACGTAGTCCAGCGGCACCCCCAGCTCCTCGCAGACGATGTAGGCGACGAGCGAGGTCGATCCCTGGCCGATGTCCGACGCGCCGGAGAAGACGGCCACCCGGCCGGAGCGGTCCACCTGCAGCTGCACGGCGGACTGCGGCATCTGGTTGGGATAGATGGGATAGTTGGTCCCGCTGATGTAGCACGACCCGGCCACGCCCAGCCCGCGCCCGTAGCCCAGCCTGCCGCGCCGCTCCTTCCATCCGCTGGCGCGCTCCACCGCGTCCAGGCACTCCATGAAGCCGTTGGAGGTCACGCGCAGCTCGTTCACCGTCCGACGGAAGCTCCCCATGAAGTTGCGGCGCCGCAGCTCGATCGGGTCGATGCCCAGCCGCTCCGCCAGCTTGTCGAGCGTGACCTCGAAGGCGAAGCGGGGCTGCACGCTGCCGTGCCCGCGCTTGGGCCCGCACGCCGGCTTGTTGGTGAAGACGCGCGTGCTGTCGAAGCGGTACGCGGGGATCTCGTACGGCGCCGCCAGCAGCTGCCCGCTGTAGTAGGTGGTGACCAGCCCGAAGGACGAGTACGCGCCGCCGTCCAGCAGGGTGCGCGCGTCCACCGCCTTCAGCTTCCCGTCCGCCGTGGCGCCCACGCGGTACTGCATGTGGAAGGGGTGCCGGCCGCGGTGGGCGTAGAACACTTCCTCGCGGGTGTAGAGGATCTTCACCGGCCGCCCGGTCTTCATCGCCAGCTTCGCGACGCAGAACTCCAGGTCGAACGGCTCGCTCTTGCCGCCGAAGCCGCCGCCCACGTGCGGCTGGACGACGCGCACCTTGGCCGCATCCAGCTCCAGCACCCGGGCCAGCTCGCGGTGCAGGTAGTGCGGCACCTGGGTGGAGGACCAGACGGTCAGGCGCCCGGCCGGCGCGCCGCCCGCTTCCCACATCCCGATGGCGCAGTGCGGCTCGATGGGGGTGTGCGTGGTCCCCTCGAAGAAGTACTCGCCTTCGACGACGACGTCCGACTCGCGAAGCCCGCGCTCCACCTCGCCGAAGTCCAGCTTGACGATCTTGCTGATGTTGCCGTTGTGGCCGGGCTTCTTCGCCTCGTGGACCTGCACGTCGGTGCGGCGCACGGCCTCGAACGGGTCGAAGATCGCCTCCAGCACCTCGTATTCGACGTGGATGAGCTCCAGCGCGCGGTTCGCCGTCTCTTCGTCCACCGCCGCCACCGCCGCCACCCCGTCGCCGACGTAGCGCACCTTGTCGGTGGCCAGCGCGTTCTCGTCGGGGGTCCAGACGATGATGCCGAAGGGGATGGGCATCTCCGCGCCGGTCACCACGGCGGCGACGCCGGGGAGCGCCAGGGC
>DASTNU010000618.1:0-2288 GCA_035720605.1 Longimicrobium sp.
TCAGCACCCCCAGCAGTCCCACCACCAGCTCCGCGCTCCGCTCCACGCACAGCGCCACCCGCGTATCCGGCCCCACGCCCAGCGAGCGGAGGTGGTGCGCCAGCCGGTTCGCACGCGCGTTCAGCTCCGCGTAGGTCAGCGAGGTGTACGGGTGGACGACGGCCACCGCGTCCGGCGTGCGGGCCGCCTGCGCCGCGAAAAGCTCGTGGATGCACGACTCCGGATACGCCGTCTCCGTGCGGTTCCACGCCTCCAGCATCCGGGAGCGCTCGCTCAGCGGCATGAGCGCCAGCCGCTCGACTCGCCGGCTCTCGTCCGCGACCATCTCCGCCAGCACCCGCCGCAGGTAGCCCGCCCAGCGCTCCACGGTCTCCCGCTCGAAGAGCGCCGTCGCGTACGTCACCTCTCCCACGATCCGGTCTCCCGCCTCACGCAGCGCGAGCGACAGGTCGGTCTTCGCCTGCGCGTGGGAGGATCCCGTGCCCACGCTGTCCAACTCCAGCCCCGGCAGCGACAGCCCGCCCCCCCTGGGCAGGTTCTGCCACGCGAACGTCGCCTGGAAGAGCGGGGTGCGCGACAGGCTGCGCGCGGGATCGAGCAGCTCCACCACCTGCTCGAAGGGGATGTCCTGGTGGTGCTGCGCTTCGAGCGCCCGCTTCTTCACCCGCCCCAGCAGCTCCGCCACCGTGGGCGCCCCCGAGAGGTCCACGCGCAGCGCCAGGGTGTTCACGAAGAAGCCGATCAGCCCCTCGATCTCCCTGCGGCCGCGGTTGGCGGTCGGCGTGCCGACGACCACGTCCTCCTGGCCCGAGAGCCGGCCGAGCACCACCGCCCACCCGGCCAGGAGCGTCATGAACAGCGTCGTCCCGTGCCGCCGCCCGAGCGCCTTCAGCCCCGCCGTGAGCGCCTCGTCCAGCTCCAGCCCCAGCCGCGCCCCCGCATGGTCCATCTCCGCCGGGCGCGGGTGGTCCGTGGGCAGCGCCAGGAGCCCCGGTGCGCCCGCGAGCGTCTCCGTCCAGTAGTCCGCCTGCTCCCGCAGGATCTCGCCCTCGACCCATCGCCGCTGCCAGGCCGCGTAGTCGGCGTACTGCACCGGCAGCCGGGGAAGGTTTGCCTCCCTGCCCTCCCGATGGGCGGCGTAGAGCGCGGAGAGCTCACCCTGAAGCACCCCCATCGACCACAGGTCGCTGACGATGTGGTGCATCGTCAACAGCAGCACGTGATCGTCTGCGGCCAGCCGGATGAGCCGGCCGCGGACCAGCGGCCCCCGCTCGAGGTCGAAGGGCGCACGCGCGTCTTCGCCCATCAACCGGCCGAGCCCCGCCTCCGCGTCCGCCTCTCCGCCCAGATCGTCTTCGACCAGGTGGAATCCGCCCGCCTCCGCCGGCGAGATCCGCTGCTCCGGGACCCCGTCCACCTGCGCGAACGTGGTGCGCAGCGCCTCGTGGCGGGCCACGATCCCGTCCAGCGCACGCACCAGCGCCGCCCGGTCCAGTGGGCCGCGCAGGCGCAGGGGCCTGCGGATGTGGTACGTGCTGCCCAGGTCCGCCAGCTGCTCCAGGAACCACAGCCGCTGCTGCGCGAACGACAGCGGCACCCGGCCCTCCCGCGCGGCGGGCTCGATGGGCGGAAGCTCCGACCGCGCCGCCACCTCCAGCTCGCGCGCGAAGTCCCTGAGCACGGGCCGGGTGAACAGCTCGCCCAGCGCGACCTTCACCTCCAGCACCTGCCGCACGCGCGAGATCACCTGCACCGCCAGGAGCGAGTGTCCGCCCAGCTCGAAGAAGCTGTCCCAGCGGCCCACCCGCTCGACGCCGAGCACCTCGGCCCAGATCTCCGCCAGCGCCTGCTCGGTCTCGCCCGCCGGCGCCTCGTACTTCCGGGCCGCGTACGCGTCGCCTTCCGGCGCGGGGAGCGCCCTGCGGTCCAGCTTTCCGTTCGGCGTCAGCGGCAGCTCCCGCAGCCGCACGTAGGCCGCCGGCACCATGTACTCGGGGAGCCGCTCGCCCAGGTGCGCCCGGAGCACGTCCGCTCCGGCCGTCTCTGCGCCGACCACGTACGCCACCAGCCGCTTCTCGCCGGCCGTGTCCTCCCGGACCAGCACCACCGCCTCGCGCACCCCCGGGTGCTCCGCGAGCCGCGCCTCGATCTCGCCCGGCTCGATGCGGTAGCCGCGCACCTTCACCTGGAAGTCCATGCGGCCCAGGAGCTCGATCGTCCCATCGGCGAGCCACCGCCCGAGATCTCCGGTCCGGTACAACCGCGCCCCCGGCTCGCCGCCGAAGGGA
>DASTNU010000619.1:0-6036 GCA_035720605.1 Longimicrobium sp.
CGTTATCTGGGGTTGTCTCCCGAATGCAAGCGTCCCGGATGTAGCAATCCAGTGCCACGCGATACGAACGGCGAATGGTTCAAGTGCTGCTCCCCTTATTGCGCTCTCGAAATGGGGGAAGACATCCCGCTGCTGGCAGGCTACCAGGCTGGGGGAGCGAAAGGTGGCCCACCGACCCCTTCCCGGGTACAACAGACACAGGAAGAATACGAGCGGGAACAGGCGATCATGTCCGCGCGTGTGTGCGGCTCGCTTTTTCTGCTCTGGCTGGCCTACCGTCTGGTTTGGGGCGCGGGGATCGACCTGGACTTGTGGGGGGAGGTGCTCATCATTCTGGCTGGCCTGACAATGGTCGTCTGGGGCTACTCCGCCAAGCTGCCGAAAGGATAGCGATCAGCCGCGCGGCCACAGCGATGTGGCGCCCCTGATCGTGAAGATCCAAATCCCTGAGTCCAGTCCAACTAGTCACGACTGGAACTTCGGCTCCGCTGGCCGAAGAAAAAGTGGCTTACGAGAATGGACTCGGACGCACGATCGCAACGTCGGGATAATACATCGGAGTACCCCCGAAAACGGGGGGCCACCTTGACTTCTGGGCTTTTAGACTGGACTCGACTCTGCTCACTCGGTTGACTCTGCGTGAGGCCAGATCCGTGGCTGCTACTCCAGGTCCTCACGCTCCACGCCCTCGAACTCCAGGATCCAGTCTGCGCCGTAGGCGCGGGAGGGGGTCTGGAAGCCGGCGGGGGCGTCGCCGGCCAGGACGCGGCGGACGGCCTCCACCGCGGTGCGGGCGGTGAGGGTATAGCCCTCCGGCGTCCGCAGGCGGCTCACCGCGCGCCGCCCCCCGGCATCCTCCGCCCGACCCCAGAGCAGGCTCACGCCGCGGGCCCGCTGCTCCGGCGTGGGGCCCGGCGGGCCCTTGCGGATGGCGCGCTTCATCATCCGCTGCACCGGCGCGGAGTCCAGCAGCCACCCCAGCCGCCGCGTGGCGCGCATCACCCGCACCTGCCTGGCCGGAACGCGGGTGTACACCGCCACGTCGGGGATGCCGGTGCTGTGGTACGCCGTCGACACGTCGCCCCAGGGGATGGTGGTGACGGTGACGGGGCCGCGGCCGAAGTCCACCTCCATCGACTTCCACGCCGCCGGCACCGGGACGATGCGCCCGCCCCGCCGCACCGCGCCGCCGCGGCCGGCGTTCTCCGCCATCGTCGTCAGGGTGCCGCGCGAGGCGCCGCCCACCGCCTGGAAGGCGAGCGTCAGCGAGGTGGCGCCGGGAAGGCGGCGCTTGAGGTGTGCGGCCAGGCAGTCGGAGGGGACGACGTCGAAGCCGGCGCCGGGAAGGAGCATCACGCCCTCCATGCGGGCGAAGACGTCCTGCTGCGCGACCGTCTCGAAGACGCTGATCTCGCCGGTGATGTCCAGGTAGTGTGCGCGGGCCCGCAGGCACGCCTTCACCATGGGCCGCGCCGTGCGCGCGAAGGGGCCGGCCGCGTGCAGCACCACGCCGGTCTCGCGCAGCGCGGCGTGCAGCGCGGCCTCGTCGTCCAGCGGAAAGGCGCGGTACGGCGCGCCCAGCTCCGCCGCCTGCGCCTGGAGCGCGGCCTCGTCGCGGCCGGCCAGCAGCGGCGTGAGCCCCAGCTCCCGCGCCCGCTCGGCGATCAGGCGCCCGGTGTACCCGTAGGACCCGTAGAGCAGGAAGTCGGCGGCCATGGACGGATTGGTGGGGGGGCGGACGAACGGAACCGACGCACGATAGCATCCGCGCGGCCTTCACACTACCGCCGGATTGCCCCTGCACGGCGTCGGCGCTGTCGCGGTAGGAACGACGCTCCGCCGGCTCCGTCGATGCCGTGTGAGGCCGTCTTTTCGAGACTTGTCTCCCTGCCCCGCCGCGCGCATTCTGAGAAAACCGGCCGCCGGCGCCATCCGTTGCATCGCACCCCCCTCTCATCCTCACCACCCACCAGCGGAGTTCTGCATCATGGACGCAACCCACCGGTTGAAGCTGGACCTGGCGAACGTCTTCGACGGTCCGGGGAGAAAGGCGAAGGTCCTGGTCACCCTGGCCTGGGGCGACGAGGTGCGCGTCACCGGAGAGCGGGGGGAGGACGGCATCCCCGTCGCCATCACCCGGCTGCGCGACGACGGCGAGCGGATCGTGATCGAGGACGTGGCCGGCTTCATCCGCCCGGGAAAGCGGGACTTCGGTGACGTGCTGACCCCCATCGCCGCCGACGACGAGACGCGGCGGGTGCTGCGCGTGGACTTCGTGGACGTGCAGCAGGGCGACGGCGCGGTGGTGGAGACGCCGGAGGGACGCACCATGCTGGTGGACGGCGGACAGGAGCAGCTGTTCGCGCGCTACCTGGCCCGGCGCTTCGGCGGCACCAGCGACGGCGCGCCGAAGGAGATCGACTGCATCGTGGTCACCCACGGCGACGCGGACCACTTCGCGGGGCTGACCCAGATCCACGCCTCCGAGGCGCACGGAACGGCCAGCAAGCGGCTGTTCATCCACCCGGCGCGCGTCTACCACAACGGGCTGGTGAAGCGCCCGTCGAAGCGGAACGGGCGCGAGGTGCCGGACGTGGAGCTGCTGGGCGCCACGGAGATGGTGGGGAAGACCACGGTGATCACCGGCCTGGTGGACGACCCGCGGGCGGTGGGGCAGGGGGAGCGCAACTTTCCCTTCACCCAGTGGTGCGAGGCGCTGGACGCCTGGGACGCGCGGGGCCGGCGGCTGGGACGGCCGCCGATGGAGCTGCGGCGGCTGGATGCGGACAGCGACGGCGACGCGCTCTTCCGCTTCCTGGACCAGGGCGCCGCGGGCGGCCGGCCGCCCCTGGCGGTGGAGGTGCTGGGGCCCATCCCCACGCCGGCGGGCGGCAGGCCGGGGCTCAAGTTCCTGGGCAGCCCCACCCCGCGCGTGGGCCGCGCGCCGGGAGCGCCGAAGTTCAAGGGGAAGTCGGCGTCGCACACCATCAACGGCCACTCCCTCATCCTGCGCCTGCGCTACGGCAACGTGCGCTTCATGCTTTCCGGCGACCTGAACGAGGAGGCGGAGGAGCACCTGACGGAGCTGCAGGCGGAGCGCGTCCGCGCCGAGGTGCTCAAGGTGCCGCACCACGGCTCCGCCGACTATTCCGCGGCGTTCCTCAAGACGGTGGCGCCGGTGGTCTCGGTGGTCTCGTCCGGGGACGAGAACGAGCAGGCGGAGCACATCCACCCCCGCGCCACCCTGGTGGGCGCCCTGGGGCGCTACTCGCGGCCGGAGGTGGAGGAGCCGGTGGTGTTCGTCACGGAGCTGGCGGCCTTCTTCGCCGTCGAGGGGCCGGCCACGGTGAAGGCGGCCGGCGACCGCCCCGCGCGCGACATCTTCGCCTTTTCGCGGCGGGCGTTCGGCATCGTGAAGGTGCGCACCGACGGGCGGCGGCTGCTGGTCTACACCTACTCCGGCGACGCCGCGGCCAAGGAGGCGTACGCGTTCCTGGTGGGCGACGACGGCAGGGTCTCCGCGGGCGAGGTCCTCAAGTGCTGAGCGGCGCCCGGCGAAGCGCCGGGAAAAGATAGGACCTGCGGAGCCAACGGAGTCAGCGGAGTTCGCTCTACGGCAACTCCGCTGACTCTGTCGACTTCGTGTGAGGCAAATCTTTTCAGCAGGTTCGGCTACGAGCCGGGGCGGCGGGTGGTGATGAGGATCACGCCGTTGGCGCCGCGCATGCCGTAGGCGGCGGTGGAGGCGATGTCCTTGAGCACCTGGATGCGCTCGATGTCGTGGGGGTTGATCCCCAGCAGCGCGCCCCCCGGCGGGCCGTGCACCGGCATGCCGTCGACGACGAAGAGCGGCTCGTTGCTGCCGTGGATGGAGGTGACGCCGCGGATGCGCACGCTGAAGCCGCCGCCGGCCAGGCGGATGAGCTGCACGCCGGGAAAGCGGCCTTCCAGCAGCTCTTCCGCGCGGGCCACGCGCCTCCGCGACAGCTCCTCGCCCCCGGCGACCTCCCCTTCGTCCGGCCGGATGAGGCCGCGGTCCTCCCACGGCACGGGCGCGGGGCGGGTGCCGGATCCGGTCGTGCCGCAGGCGGCGGCGAGAACGAGCGCGGCGCAGACGAGCGCCGCCCGAGGACAGAGGTGGAGCATGGTCCCCTCCGGGGTACGGGTGCCGGCGGCGAGTGCCCGCATATCGCACGCCGGACTGCATCGACTTTCCGGACCGGGCGCCGGTGTGCGCGGTCAGTCGCGGACGCGCATCGCCATCCGCAGCAGCAGCGCGCGCGGCCAGGGCGGGGCGGGAAGGCGGTAGCCCAGCCGCTCCGCCAGGCGGCCGGTGCAGGCGGCCACCATCTCGCGGTCTTCCGCGGAGACCGGCGGCGCGCGGTCGGGCCGCGGCGCGTGGATGCCGCCGCGCGAGCCGTCGTCCCCGAATGCAGTGTTGCTCTGCGCGGGCATTCCCGCAACGGTCGGCTGCGAGAGGATCGGCAGCGGCTCGATCCCCAGGAACGCCGCCACCTCGCCCATCACCCGCTCCGGCGCCGCGCACAGCTCCTCGTAGCGCAGCAGGTGATGGTCCGGCTGCGGCCGCCGCATCCGCTCCACCGCCAGCCGGTACGTCGCCGCCAGGTTGCGCACCACCTGGCGCCGCGCGCGGAACGACGCGCGCGCCGTCTCCTCCATCTGCCGGTGCGAGGCGAACACGGCCAGCGGCTCGCGGACGATGTGCAGCACCTTCGCCCGGGGGAACGCGGCGCGCATGCGGTGCAGGTGCCGCTCGTTGGTCGGCGTCTTCTCCACCCACCACCGCACTTCGGACGACGCGCCGTGCGTGCACCACGCGTACGCCAGCACCACCGCCACGTGCGGCCCCCACTCCCCCGCGGCCCGCCCCACCGCCGCCTCCCACGCCAGCAGCGCCCGCGCGAACCGCACGTACGGCGACTCCGCCTCCGTGCCGCGGCCCAGCAGCCAGTAGGGCGGCTGGTTGATGGGATTCGCCAGGCGGCGCAGCCACTCCTGTCCGAGGGCGGGGAGCCGCTCCGCTTCCGGAAGCCGCTGCAGCTTCGGCCCCAGGCTGGTGAGCCAGGTCCCCTCCGACGGGAGTACGCTGAGCGCGGGATGGCCGTCCAGCAGGTCGCGCAGCAGCGTGGTGCCGCTGCGGTGCACGCCGACGACGAACACCGGCCGCGCCACCAGCGCCCTCCCCCACGCCACCGCTTCCGGCGTCAGGCCGACGGGCCCGGCGCGCTCCGCCGCCGCCCATACCGCCGCGGACCAGCGGCGCCCCGCGGCGAGCAGCGCCTCGCCGGGCGTGGCGTGCGTCCGGTCCGCCGGCAGCTCGCGGTCGAACGCCTCTTCCAGCGCCTGGATGTCGTCGCTCATGGGGTGGATGTGTTACCGCGGCACCGCCCCGGGCGCAAGCGAACCGGAAAAGATGTCTCACGCAGGGGAAGCCGAGGAAGCGGGGGAGTTCAGCGCATCCCCCTGCTTCCCCTGCTTCCTCTGTGACATCTCCTTTTGCGCGGATCGAGCCCGTTCCCGCCGCCGCGCAGAATGACTCTCGCGTGGCGGCGCACGAATGGCTCGAACGGAGTGCAATGTTTCAAAACTCCGGATCGTTGCAGCCGTGGATCGAAGGGTTGCAAAGTCCATGGAAACACTTGATGATCCGGCCGCGGGAAACCGCAGGCGCCGCCTGCTAAAATTGCAAAATCCTTGACTTGGGCGGCGTGCGGCGCCGATACTGCTGTGTCTGATTCCGGTAGCAGGCGCCATCGCCCGGACGCGGGTCGCGTCCCCGGCATGTCCCCGCTTCCCGCCACCGGACGTGCCGCCCGACGTCCCTCCCGGCGCGCCAGGCACCGTTCACCCGCTCCCGCGCGTGCTCTCCGCGTCATCCCGTATGCGTCCGCTCGTCTCCGCCTGCGCGGGCTCGCTGGCGCTGGCCGCGCTCCCCCGCCCGCACCGCGTGTGCGGCCGGCACGACGTCGTCCCCCCGTCCCCCCAGCGACCGAGGCCAGGACCGATGATCCCCTC
>DASTNU010000620.1:0-4090 GCA_035720605.1 Longimicrobium sp.
CAGGTGGCGGTCGCCCACCGGGTCCAGCGCGGCGCAGATGGCGTCGCCGCGGCGGTCCAGGTAGTCCACCAGGTAGTCGAACGAGCGCTCCAGGTACCCCACCACCGCCTCGTCGGAAAGGTCCCACCGCGAGCGCGCCACCAGGGTGCTGAACACCGTCTGCCAGCGGTCGTTGTCCTGGATGCGGATCATTCCCCGGAAGATCCGGCGGTTGGTGCGGAAGGTGAACAGCGTGGCGGAGAGCACCTGGTCGAAGAGCGCGTCGGCCTCGCGGTGGTCGTGCTCCATCACCACGTGGCGGGCCAGGCGGCGGTAGCGCTCGTCCAGGTGCGTGTCCATGCGCGCCTCCCAGTACGAGTGCCCCAGCCCCGTGGTGGACGAGGTGAGCACCAGCTGGCGCGGGACGAAGAAGTTGTGGGCGATGGTGTCCGCCGCCAGGTGGCACAGGTACCCCAGCGACATGGCCCGCATCCGGTCGTTCGACGCGGTGGAGTAGATCTCCTCGCCCACGGGCCAGTGGTGGCAGTGGCGCCCCTCGGGGACGTACTTCTTGGCGAGCGAGATGTCCGCGGCCAGGTTGCCGTACAGAAAGTCGAACGGGTGCGCGCTCACCAGCACGCGCACCACCTCGGGCACCAGGTGCAGCGAGTCGAGCAGCGCGGAGCCCAGGTACACATGGGTGGCGGGCCCCCACGCCCACGCGGGGTCGGGAAGCAGCGCGACCAGCGCGACGGCCAGGCAGACGGCGAAGAGCACCCCGCGTCCTCCGCTCAGCCGTCCAGCTCCGCCGCGAAATCGCGCGGGCGCGGCCCCGGCTCCGCCGCCAGCGCCCGCAGCTCGCCGCGGGCTTCCTCCAGGATGCGCTGCACCTCGCCGCGGAACTCGGCCAGCAGCTCGCGGCCGGCCTGGATGGCGTCGTCCTGCAGCGGCGCCTCGCGCGCCCGCTCCCGGGGTGCCGGCGCGGCGGCGCGCACCCGGCGGCGGCCGCGGGAGCCGCGCCCCAGCTTGCGCACGTGGGGCCTCAGGCGCTTCTGCAGCTGCTTGCGCGGGTTGGGCTTCTCCGGGCGCAGCAGCAGGGTGGCGCCCACCCCCAGCACCGCGCCGATGGCGAAGGCGGCGAGAAAGTCGTTGTTGTCCTGTCGGGCCATCGGGTCCGCCCCCGTCGGTGTGTCAGTCGAAGATGTCGCGGCCGGTGCGGCGCGTGCGCGTCACGTGGATCTCGGGAAGATCGTGGTCCTCGCGGTCCATCGCTTCGTCGTCCAGCACCTCGTCCAGCCCGCCGTCGTACGCGTCGCCGCCGCCCCGGCGCCGCAGGGCGCGCAGGGCGCCCACGCCTACCTGCACGCCCCGGACCGCGGAGCCGGCGCGGATGAAGATCTCCTCCGCCTCGCGCTGCATCACCTCCAGCAGCGCGTGCAGCTCCAGCAGACGCGCCTCCGCCGCCTCCGTGGCCCGGCGCACCTTGGCGTTGGTGTCGCTGACCGTCCCGCTCAGCTCCTCCACGTTCGTGCGCAGCGCGGCGCTCACCGCCTTCGCGCTCTCGCTCGCGGCGGTCAGGTTGCGGATGGCGGGGTCGAAGTCGCCGCGGACGCGCCTGATCATCCCCCGCACCTTCAGCGCGCCGTAGATGGCCACCGCGCCGCCGACGATCAGCGCCAGGGCGATGACGATGGTCGCCAGGTCCGCGGTGACGTTCGCCCAGCGCTCGAACCCGCTCTGCGCGGGCGCCTGGATGAGAAGCAAGGGTGCTCCGGGATCGAGAATCATTCGTAAAGGTCCGCGCAGAGCGTTCGCGCGCCCAGCTTGGGCACGATGCGGGGATGGCGGCGCGACGCGCTCCCCGCCGCCAGCATCGACCGCACGCGCGCGGCGACGTCCGGATCGAGCCCGTCCAGCGCGGCGGGATCGCGCCCGTCGATCAATCGCCGCAGCGCGCCGTCCAGCGCGTCGATCCCGCCCGCCGCCTCCGCCAGCATCTCGACCTCCCCCGGCGCCGACCAGCCGCCCTGCAGCGCCACGACGTCCGTCGCCCACAGGTCGCCGAGGGGGAGGAGCGGCTCCGGCGGCAGCTCGCCGCCCAGGAGGAGCGCCGTCTTGTTGGCGGGGTGCGCGGGCAGCGCGTCGTCCAGCAGCCGCGCCAGCATCCGCTGCACCTCCTCCTCCGCCCGTTCCCGGTCCGTCCCCACTTCCTGCGCGACCTCGTCCACGAGAGGCGTATCCGCGGTCACCCGCCCGACGCGATTTCCGCCGAGCTGGCCGGCGAGGAGCCGGATGGCGAGCGCGGCCTCCGGGCTGCCGTCGTCGACCACGGCGACGTGGGTGCGCCCGCGGTCCGCCAGCGCCTGCCGCGCCACCGCGCCGACGATCTCCGCGATCCGCCGCTCCAGCGCCGCGTCCGTCATCAGCCGTCCAGGATCCGTGCCAGCTCGCGGGCGACCAGCCGCGGCTCGTCGTCGCGGAGGTGGGCGTAGGGGCGGCGCGCGGCGGCCACGGCGTCCAGCGACAGCTCCGCGTCGATGCGGTCCTCGCCCAGGTCGTCCGCGCGGGCCAGCACCGCGCCGCCGGGAGCGACGATCATCGATCCTCCCGCGAAGCAGAGCGGGCCCTCCACGCCCACGCGGTTGGCCAGCGCGACGTAGGCGCCGTATGCGATGGCCGCGGCGCGGGCCAGGTGCTCCCACGCGCCCCAGGAGGCGAACCGCCCGCCGTTCGCTCCGCCGGCGACCGCGCCGCGCCCCGCCGCCGCGGCCTGGACGACCAGCAGGTTGGCCCCCTGCGCCGCCAGGAGCCAGGCGAGCGCGGGGTGCCACAGGTCCTCGCACACCAGCAGCCCCACCCGCCAGCCGCCGCCCGCGTCGTACGCCCGCACCCCGTCGCCGCGGCCGAAGTACCGCCCCTCGTCGAACACCCCGTAGGTGGGCAGGTAGACCTTGCGGTGCCGGTGCAGCACGCGCCCGCCGCGCAGGTGCAGCGCCGCGTTGTACGGAACGAACCCCGCGTCGCGCTCGATGGTCCCCACCACCACGTCAGGCCCCTCCGCCAGCTCCGGCCAAGGCGCATCGGACTCGGGGAGGGCGAGGGCGTGGACGGCGTCGCGCACGTCGTAGCCGGTCATCGACAGCTCGGGGGTGACGACGAGATCCACGCCGTCCGCCGCCGCGTCCGCCCGGGCGCGGACCACGCGTCCCAGGTTGGTGTCAGTCCGACACAGCTCCGGCGCGAGCTGCTCGACGCGCAGCCGCACCCGCGGACCCCAGTCGCCCGTCACCCGCCCGACATCTCCGGCTTGAGCCCCAGCACGCGCGTGACCGGAACCGTGACGGCGATCCCGGTGGCCGGGGTGTCGAAGCTGCCGCACACCTCCTGCAGCAGCGCCAGCGCCCCCTCCACCTTGTCGTCGTCCATCACGCTGAACAGCGTCTGGTTGCGCGGGCGGGTGCGCCCCGCCAGCGCCTGCAGCCCGGCGAAGATCGGCACCTCGCTGGCCAGCAGCCGCCCCATCCCCTCGCTGTTGACGAGGGTGGCGCCGGTGATGCCGATCTCCAGGAAGCCGGAAAGGATCTCCTCCAGCTTCTCTTCCTGGTTGATGACGGCGATCAGGAGCTGCACGGACGGCCTCGCGCCGGGGCGGATCACAGGGTGGTCGCGGCAATCTTACGCCGCGCGCGGAAACGGTGTCAAGCAAGGCGCCGCGCGGCGTTTCGGCCCCTCCGGCGCGGTGGTGGACGGCCGCCGCGCGCGCGGCTCCGGCCCGCCGAAGCGGCAGCCGCGCCGCGCACGACTCTTGCGCGGGGGCGTGGCGATCCTGCCAGTAGCGACGCGCGGCCCGCTGCCCCCACCGCGGGGGAGGCGGATGCGTGTTCCCGTTATTCCCCGTACAGAAGAGTCGGAGCGCCGAGTGCCCAAGTTCATCGTCCACGGTGGCAACCGGATCAAGGGGACGGTCCGTCCCAACGGCAACAAGAACGCGGCCCTGCCCATGCTGGCGGCCACGCTGCTGACCTCGGAAGACGTGGTCCTGGAGAACGTCCCCCGGATCAAGGACGTCCTGACCCTGATCAACCTGCTGGAAGTGCTGGGCGCCGAGACG
>DASTNU010000621.1:0-3811 GCA_035720605.1 Longimicrobium sp.
GACGCTGTTCGCAGTTGCAGTTTCTCCCCCCCTCTCCGCGAGGCACGAGCGGGGAGGGGGCCGGGGGGAGGGGCCCCCGGCGGGCGGCGGGACGCCGGTCGGCGTGCACGAACCTGCCCCCCGATCCCCGTCTCACGCCGCCATTTGTTTCCCGCCGCGGCACCCCTCGCCACTGCTACCTGTTCCGGGGCCAAAGTTTGACGGTTTCCCTGCCGCAGGCTATGTTTGCGTCCGTCGTTACCCGGCTTGGAACCCTGACGGAGGATACATGACGCTACGCGACCGCTTTCGTGGTCTTACGCTCGCGGACAGCCTTGCGCTGCGCGTGAACGAAGACCCGCAGCGGCCCTTCGTTGCGTTCGAAGACCGCAGGCTCACGTACGCGCAGGTGGACGAGCAGGCCGACGCCCTGGCGGCGGCGCTCCACGAGCTGGGCATCGAGGCCGGGGATCGCATCGCCCTCACCCTTCCCAACTGGCCGGAGTTCGTCGTCTCCGCCTTCGCGGCGGCCCGGCTGGGCGCCGTCATCGTCCCGCTGAACCCGCGCTTCACCCCGCCGGAGCTGCAGTACATGCTGCGGCACTCGGAGTCCGTGGCCGTGGTGACGGCGGAGAACTGGGAAGGGACGGACTACCTGGCCCGTTTCGAGCAGTTCCTGGGCGTGCTGCCGGACCTGCAGTACGTGGTGTCGGTGGGCGAGGAAGACCTCTGGTACGACGACCGCATCCACCAGTTCGAAGACCTGGTGAGCAGCGGCGAGGGACGCCCCTACACGCGGTTCCAGGGGAGCGCGGACGAGCTGTTCGCCATCCTCTACACCTCCGGCACCATGGGCAAGCCCAAGGGGGTGGAGCTCACGCACGACAACCTGATGGCCAACGCGGCGCTCAGCGCCGACGCCGTGGGGCTGCGCGCGGACGACGTAGTGTTCGGCGTCAACACGCTGTTCAACGCGTTCGGCATCGGCACGGGGGTGCTGGGGACGATGGTGGCGGGTGCGTCGCTCGTGCTGTACGAGGGGTACGACGCCGACACGGCGCTGGAGGTGGTGGGGCGCGAGGGGGTGACGGTGTTCCACGGCGTGCCCACCAACTTCGTCCTGGCGCTCAACGCGCTGCGGGACCGGGGGGGCGCGGCGCCCTCGCTGCGCACGGGGGTGGTGGCCGGCGCGCCGGTGTCCGACGAGCTGGTGCAGCGCATCCAGCGCGAGCTGGTGCCGGGCATCCGGGTGGGGTACGGGATGACGGAGACGGGGAACCTGGTGTCCGTCAACACCCCCGGCGACCCGCCGGGCAAGCAGGTGGCCACCGTGGGCCGCCCGCTGCCGGAGGTGGAGGTGCGGGTGATCGACGTGGACGGCTCCGTGCTCCCCGTGGAGTCGGTGGGCGAGGTGGCGGTGCGGGGGCCGGGGGTGATGCGCGGGTACTACCGCCAGCCCGGCGAGACCGCCCAGGTGTTCACGCCCGACGGGTTCTTCCTGACCGGCGACCTGGGGATGGTGGACGAGGAGGGCTTCCTGCACCTCATCGGCCGCCGCAAGGAGATGATCATCCGCGGCGGGTTCAACGTGTACCCGCGCGAGGTGGAAGACCGGCTGCACGCCCATCCCGCGGTGCTCGACGTGGCGGTCGTTGGACTGCCCGACGAGATCCTGGGCGAGGTGGCGTGCGCCTGCATCGTCCCCGTGGAGGGGGCGATCGTCACCGGCGAGGAGATCCGCGACTTCTGCCGCGAGGTGCTGGCGGACTACAAGGTCCCCGACCTGGTCCGCTTCCTGGACGGCTTCCCGCTGACGGGAAGCGGAAAGGTGCGCCGCGTGGAGCTCTCGCGCATGATCAGCGCCGAAGAAAGCAGCCGCCGGTGACAAACAAAGAGACGAGGCTCCTCCTGCTGTCGGGTGGGAACTGCAGTGCCTAGTGCCAAGTGCCCAGTGCCAAGCGAACGGCATCCGGCACTTGGCACTTGGAACTAGGCACTTGGCACTTTCGACTCTGAAGCCGAGGGGACTCGTCAGATCGTTGAAAACGTGAAACGACTGACTGAGAACCGATGAACAATCCTTTTCGTACCCCGCACGCACCGACGGGCGGGCCCGCCCTGAGCGCCAGCCGCAGCGCGGCGCTCCTGATCGACTTCGACAACGTCACCATGAACGTGCGCAGCGACCTGGGCAAGGAGCTCAAGTCGCTGCTGGACTCCGACGTGTTCCGCGGCAAGATCGCCGTTCGCCGCGCCTACGCCGACTGGCGCCGCTACCCCGCGTCCGTCGTCCCGCTGACGGAAGCCTCCGTCGACCTGATCTTCGCCCCCGCCTACGGCACCTCCAAGAAGAACGCCACCGACCTGCGCATGGCGGTGGACGCCATCGAGCTGGCGTTCATGCGGCCGGAGATCGGCGTCTTCATCCTCCTTACCGGCGACAGCGACTTCTCGAGCTGCGTGATGAAGCTCAAGGAGTACGGCAAGTACGTCATCGGCGTGGGGATGCGCGAGAGCGCCAGCGACCTGCTCATCCAGAACTGCGACGAATACTACTCGTATCACAACCTGAGCGGCCTTACCCGCGCCACCGAGGACACCGGCGTGCGCGAGGACCCGTGGGAGCTGGCGCGCAAGGCGGTGCAGACGATGACCCGCCGCGGCGACGTGATGCGGGTGGACCGGCTGAAGCAGGTGATGGTGGAGCTGGACAACGGCTTCAGCGAAAAGGACCTGGGCTACGGCAAGTTCAGCAAGTTCGTCACCGAGGCGCAGCAGCGCGGAGTGCTGCGGCTGCGCAAGACGGACCAGGGCGACTGGGAGGTGGTGCCCTCGCACGGCGCCGAGACGGCCGAGGCCGGCGAGGCGCGCGTGGAGCGCGAGCGGGAAAGCCGCGAGCGCGACCGCGGCCGGCGGGGCCGCGGTCGCTTCGGCGACCGCTTCCGGGACCGCGACCGGGACCGCGACCGCGAGCGTCCGCGGCAGGAGGCGCCCGCGCCGGGAGAGGCGGAGGCCGAGTTCGCCGCCGCCGACGAGGTGCCCGCCGCGCCGCCGGCCGTCTTCGGCGAGCCGGACGTGGAGGCGCCCGCGCCCCAGGCCGCCGCTCCCGAAGCGCCGGCCCGGCGCGAAAGGCCCGCCCGTCCCGAGGCCGCCGCTCCCGCTGCCCCCGCGGCTCCCGCGGAGCCGGTGGATCCGCTCCGCAACGCATACGCGCTGCTGCAGCACGCGCTGCGGCAGATGGTGCGCCGCCCCGGCGAGGTGGCGCGCGACGGCGACCTGAAGCGGCGGATGCTGGAGCTGCACCCCGGCTTCGACGAGCACGCGCTGGGCTTCAGCAAGTTCAGCCGCTTCCTGCGCCAGGCGCACGACCACGAGGTGGTGGACGTCCGCCGGCAGGAGGACGGCGGCTACGAGGTGCTGCTCCCCTCCGGCGGCAAGCGGCTGGCGGAGCCGGTGCTGGGCGCCGCCGCGGCACAGCCGTCAGCCGGCCCGGCAGAGACGCCCGCCGCCGAGCCGCGGGAAGCCGCCGCCGCGCCGGAGCGGGGCGGCCGGGGTGGACGTGGCCGCGGCCGCCGCGGCGCACCCGCCGCAGCCCCGCCGGTCCTTCCCGGCCAGGTGGCCGGCGGAGAGGCGGCGCCCGTGCAGGAAGAAGCCGTGCCGGCCGCGCGCGAGCCGGAGCTGACGCCGGCGCAGGCCATCCAGGAGCACGAGGACGGCGCGCTGATCACGCACCGCGAGCCCGCCGTCGCCACGGCGCGCATCGAAGACCCGGCCAGCATCGCCAACCGCGGCTCGTCCACCTCCGCCGGTGCCGTCGGCATCCGCGCGGGGC
>DASTNU010000622.1:0-4703 GCA_035720605.1 Longimicrobium sp.
ACCGCCTTCCACATGGCCGGTTTCCATAGGGGGATGCCGGGCATCGAGTTGCGCATCCCCTCGCTGGCTGAGGCGCTTCCGCAGCGGTTCGCCCAAGCCGACCTCTTTCCCCCGGTGGATCCCGCCGATTCCGCGCTCACGCTCATGGGCCGCAGCCTGGGCGAAGCGCTCGCCGGCAACGCGGACAGCGACGCCTACGATCCGCCGCTGCTCCGCACGTTCGAGGAGTTCCGCGAGGTGTTCCGGCACGGCGTGGATGCCGTCGAGATCCGCAACAGCCGTCCGGATCGCAAACCACTCACGGTTACACCGGAAGGGATCAGGCTCGTGCACCGGCTTCACCGCCAGACGCCGCAGTCCCGTCGTGTCCGCATCGCGGGCAAGGTCGACGCGATCCGTCACAGCGACCGCGCCTTTACGCTCCTGCTGTGGTCGGGGGAGCAGATTCGCGGCGTGCTGGCCGATGGAGAGCCGGAGGTGCTAGCGCCGTTCTTCGGCAAGGTGGCGGTGGTGAGCGGGATGGCGCAGTTCCGTCCGTCCGGGTCACTGCTGCGTGTGGACGCGGAGCGGCTGGAGCCCGGGGGAGAGCAGGACCTGGCACTCTGGTCGGAGACGCCGCGGCCGCTGTTCGCCGCGATGGATGCCAGGGAACTCCGGCGTCCACAGGGACCGCGCTCGGGCGTGAAGGCCATCCTTGGCGCGTGGCCGGGGGATGAAACGGAAGAGGAGATCTTCGCGCTGCTCGAGGACATGTCGTGATCTCCTCCGGCACGCCGATTCTCCTCGACACCAACATCGTCATCCATCTCGCGCGCGGAGGCGTGGCCGCCCAGCGCCTGGAGTCGCGCTTCGGCCTTCAGTCCCGTGCCTTTACTCCGCTGGTGTCGATCATCACCGTGGGCGAGATGCTCGCGTTCGCCCGGCGCAACGGCTGGGGTGGCCGCAAGCTGGAGGCGCTCAGGCAGCTTGCCGGCAACCTCGTCGTCATCGACATCAACCGCGAGCCCGTTCTGAACGCCTACGCCGAACTGGATACGCACCTCAAGCGGTCCGGAACTCCCATGGGCCAGCAGAACGACGTGTGGATCGCGGCCACGGCTTCCGCGACGGGCGCCGTCCTGCTCACCACGGACGGGGACTTCGACGTTCTGTATCCATCGCACATCCAACGCGAATGGATTGATCCGCAAAGCCTGAGATGACGTCTTTCTTCCGCGCCCGTCCGCATTCCCCCGATCTGCTGATGCACTTCCTCCCCCGCACCACCTTCATCCCCACGCTCCTGCGGTCCCCGCGGCGATGACGCCATTCGTCGGTTGCGCGGGGGCGTGGACGATGTAGCTTGCGATCCGAACTCCCCGCGGGAACCCCAACGTCCGCCCGATCGATGAGACGCATCCTGATCCTGCCGGTGCTCGCCGCCGCCGCGCTCCCCGCGCCGGCCGGTGCGCAGTCCGCCGCCCCCGTCCCCGCCGTGCGGCTGGAGTACGAGGAGGAGACGCTGCCCAACGGGCTGCGCGTCATCTACCACGTGGACCGCAGCGCGCCGGTGGCGGCCACGGTGCTGTGGTACGACGTGGCCTCCAAGCACGAGCAGCCGGGCAAGACCGGCTTCGCGCACCTGTTCGAGCACCTGATGCTCTTCACCGGCTCGCGCAACGCGACCGAGGGGCGGCACTTCGCGCTGCTGGAGGCGGTGGGGGCGCGCTCCGGGGCCGACATCAACGGCACCACCAGCTGGGACCGCACCAACTACTTTCAGCAGGTGCCGGCGCACGCGCTGGAGCTGGCGCTGTGGCTGGAGGCGGACCGCATGGCCACGCTGGACGAGGCGCTGAGCCAGGCCAAGCTGGACAACCAGCGCGAGGTGGTGAAGAACGAGCGGCGCCAGAGCACCGACAACCAGCCGTACGGCCTGTGGGTGGAGCGGATGCTGGCGCACCTGTACCCCGCGGACCACCCGTACCACCACATCGTCCTGGGTTCGATGCAGGACCTGGAGAACGGCACGCTGGAGGACGTGCGCGCCTTCTTCCGCACCTACTACGTGCCCAACAACGCGGTGCTGGCCATCGCCGGCGACATCGACGTCGCCGCCGCGCGGCAGATGGTGCGGCGCTACTTCGGCGGGATCCCGCGCGGGGCGGAGCCGCCGCCGGTGCGCAGCGTGCCGTTGCCGCCGCGCCTGGGCGAGCAGCGCCGCGAGGTGATCCAGGACCGCAACGCCCCCGCGCCGGCCGTCTACGTGGGATTCCGCGTGCCCGGCGCGCGCGATCCCCAGGCGCCGGCGGTCTCGCTGCTCACCACCCTGCTGGCGACGGGGCGCTCGGCGCCGCTGTACCAGGCGCTGGTGCGCGAGCGGCAGGTGGCCACGAACGTCTTCTCGTTCAGCGCCGGCCTGGTGGAGGGGGCGGACATGCTGGTGGTGGGCGCCGTCGGGCGGCCGGGGAGCAGCCCGGACTCGCTGGAGGCGGCGCTGCTGGCGGAGCTGGACGGGATCGCGGAGCGCATCGACGCGGCGGAGCTGCAGCGGGCGCAGGCGGCGTCGGGGTTCGCGCTGGTGAACCAGCTGCAGGCGATGGGCGGCTTTGGCGGGCGCGGCGACGTGCTGGCGCAGGGGGCGGTGCTGCAGGACGACCCGGGATGGATCAACGGCTGGCTCCCCGCGCTCTCGGCCGTGACGGTGGACGACCTGCGGGCGCTGGCCCGGGACCGGGTGCGGCCGGACAACCGCGCCGTGCTCGTCTTCGTCCCCGCCCCCCGCGCGGAGGGCGGCCAATGAACCGCGCGACGAAGGCCATGACGACCACGATGATCCGCATCGTCCCCGCCGCCCTGCTGGCCGCGTCCGCCGCCTGTGCGCCCGCGGGCACCGGCGCCGGGGCGGACCCGGTGCCCGCGCCGGAGGCGGAGGCGCAGATCGTCGCGGAGCAGCCGGGGCTGGGGCCGGTGCGGGCGTACACGCTGCCCCCGGTGGAGGAGTTCCGGCTGGCCAACGGCCTGCGCGTGGTGGCGGTGCGGCAGAGCGCGGTGCCGCTGGTCACGGGGCGGCTGATCGTGGATGCCGGGGCGGAGCACGAGCCGGCGGCGCGCAACGGCCTGGCGCTGGTGACGGCCAACCTGCTGCCGGAGGGGACGGCGGAGATGCCCGGGCCGCAGCTGGCCGAGCGGATGGAGCGGCTGGGGGCGCAGTACCAGACGGGCGCGGGGCAGAACCTGGCCTTCGTGGCGGCCACCGCGCTCAAGCCGGTGTTCGGCGAGGCGCTGCGGCTGGCGGCGGCGTCGGTGGTGGCGCCGGCGTTCCCGGAGCGCGACTTCGCGCGGGTGCGCCAGCAGGCCGTCACCGCGTACGTGCAGGCGCAGTCCACGGTGGAGGGGCTGGCGAACGAGGCCTTCGCCCGCGCCGTCTTCGCGGACGGGGCGCCCTACGCGCGTCCGCCGGGGGGCACGGCGGCCACGCTGGGGGCCATCACCCGCGACGACGTGGTGCAGTGGCACCGGACGATGTACGTCCCCGCCAACGCCACCCTGCTGCTGGTGGGCGACCTGAGCGCGGACGAGGCGCGGCGGGTGGCGGAGGATGCGTTCGGTGGATGGCGGGGCGACGGGACGCGGCCGGCGCGCTCCGCCAACCCCCCGCGGCCGGTCGCGGCCACGCGGGTGATCCTGGTGGACCGCCCGGGCTCCGTGCAGTCCGCCATCCGCGTGGGGCAGGCGGCCATCGGCGCGGAGGACCCGGACTACCTGCGGCTGCTGGCCATCAACCACCTGCTGGGCGGCGGGTTCAGCGCGCGCGTCAACCAGAACCTGCGCGAGCGGCACGGGTGGACGTACGGCGCGGGCTCCGCCTACAACGCCCAGCGCGGGGCGGGGATGATGTTCATCAATTCCTCCGTGCGCACGAACGCGACGGACAGCGCGCTGGTGGAGTCGGTGCGCGAGTACCGGCGCCTGTTGGAGGAGCCGATCCCGGCGGAGGAGCTGCAGGGGTCGATGGGGAACCTGGCGGGGAGCTTTCCCGCCACCGTGCAGACGGTGCAGGGGCTCGCGCAGCGGATGCAGAACCTGCTGGTGTGGGGGCTGCCGCTGGACTTCTACGGCTCGTACGCGCCGCGGCTGACGGCGATGACGCCGGAGGAGCTGGCGCAGCTGGGCCGCGCCCGCCTTACGCCTGAGGCGCTCACCATCGTAGTCGCCGGCGACCTGGCGACCATCGAGACGCCGATCCGCGCGGCGAACCTGGGCGCGGTGGAGGTGTGGAGCCCCGCCGGCGAGCGGGTGCGGTGAAGCCCGCAAAAGAACGAGCCTCACGCAGAGTCAGCGGAGTCAGCGGAGTCTTCTCGTGCCGTTTCCGCTGCTCCCACGCTCCCGGGCCTGATTCACGACGGCCGACGAGGCACGAGCCGGCGTGAGCGGTCGGGATCGGTCGAGGGATTGGAAGCGCGGCAGGGGGCCATCGAAAATTTTTTGGGGGAGGAGATGCGGTCGCCGTATCATCTCCGCGGCGCGCGGGAGCAAGCCGCGCGGACCCCCTGATGCGCCATCCCGCGAACGATCCGCCAACTCCACGGCCGAGGCGAACGCGCAACGCTCGTGGCCCTTATCCTCTTCCGGATGTGGTACGAGCAATGAGCATGAGCATCAGGCCACGGCTCATCGCCTCCTCGTAGCTCAGCGCCCCGGGAAGACTGGTCCTACACTGC
>DASTNU010000623.1:0-8743 GCA_035720605.1 Longimicrobium sp.
GGCGGGGCTGCAGGCGTTTCTGGAGCCCTCACCCGGCTCGCCAGGGCTCGCCACCCTCTCCCGCAAACTGCGCGGGAGAGGGTGTAGACGGCACGGGGTCTCGTGCGCTTCAGATGGTTTGGCGCGAGGGGCGGGCGCCCCCCATCCCCGGCCCTTCCCCCACGAACCGCGTGGGGAAGACAATGGGAGAGAGCCGGTGGTGCGCGCTCGAATTCTCCCCCTCTCCTCGCGCGGTTTGCGAGGGGAGGGGGCCGGGGGGAGGGGCCCTCGCGGGCGCAGCGGGATGCCCGTCGCGAGGTTTTTCGATCCGTCCACTGCACCTCTGTGTAGATCTGCATGATTCGTGGTAGAGCGGGGATGATCTCTGAGATCCGCGCCGGCCTCGGCTGGCTGGCGGTGATGGGGGTGCTGGCGGGGTGCGGCGGCGGCGACCCGGCCGGGCCCCGGCTGCCGCCGGTGGACCCGCCGCCGGCGCGGCCCGTGCTGGACCCCACCTACCGCGCCAGCGGCCGCGGCGCGGCGGGGGACGTGTTCGTCCACCTGTTCGAGTGGAAGTGGACCGACGTGGCGGCGGAGTGCGAGCAGGTGCTGGGCCCCGCCGGCTTTCGCGCGGTGCAGGTGTCGCCGCCGCAGGAGCACATCGTCCTCGCCGGCTCGCCCTGGTGGATCCGCTACCAGCCGGTGAGCTACTCCATCGACCGCAGCCGCGGCGGCACGCGCGCGCAGTTCATCGACATGGTGACCCGCTGCCGGGCGGCGGGGGTGGACGTGTACGTGGACGCCGTCATCAACCACATGACGGCGGGCGGCGGCACCGGCACCAACGGCACGGCCTACACCAAGTACGCCTATCCGGGCCTGTACGCGCAGGCGGACTTCCACCCGGCGTGTCCGGTGTCGGACTACCAGAGCGCCGCCAACGTGCAGGACTGCGAGCTGGTGGGGCTGGCGGACCTGAGCACCGGCGCCGCCTCGGTGCAGCAGAAGATCGCGGACTACCTGGTGGGGCTGGCCCGCCTGGGCGTCGCGGGGTTCCGCATCGACGCCGCCAAGCACATGCAGCCGGTGGAGCTGAACGCCATCCTGGCCCGCGTGCACCAGGCGCTCACGGTGGAGGGCCGCCCGCTTCCCTACTGGTTCGCGGAGGTCATCGACCACGGCGGCGAGGCGGTGGCGGCGCGCGACTACTACGGCCTGGGATACGCCTCCGGCGGCGCGGCGGACATCACCGAGTTCCGCTTCCGCGGCGTGGGCGACAAGTTCCTGGGCACCGGCGGCCAGCGGATCAGCCAGCTGAGCCCGAACGGACCGCCCGGGAGCCAGTTCTCCCCCGTGGCGTGGGGGATGATGCCCGCCGACAAGGCGGTGGTGTTCCTGGAGAACCACGACACCCAGCGCAGCGGCGGCATCAGCTACCGCGACCCGGCGGCGTTCCGGCTGGCGAACGTGTGGATGCTGGCGCAGCCGTACGGCTATCCGTCCATCCTTTCCGGCTACGCCTTCGACCGCGGCACGCAGTCCGGCCGCGACGCCGGCCCCCCGTCCGACGCCGCCGGCGCCACCGGGGACGTCGCCTGCGCGGCCAGCCTGGAGACGGCGGCGATCGGCCAGTGGGTGTGCGAGCACCGCGATCCGGTGATCGTGCGGATGCTGGCCTTTCGCCGGGCGGTGGCGGGGACGGACGTGGGCCGCTGGTGGGACGACGGCGCGAACGCGATCGCCTTCTCGCGCGGCGACAGGGGCTTCGTCGCCATCAACCGCGACGCTGCCGCGGTCGCCGCGACGGTGCCGACGGGCCTCCCCGCCGGCACCTACTGCGACGTGCTGACCGGCGGCCGCGCCGGCGCGGCGTGCGTGGGGACCAGCGTCGTCGTCGCGGCGGACGGCACGGTGCAGCTGAGCCTGGCCGCGAACACCGCGATCGCGGTCCACGCGGGAACGCGGCTGTAGGGCGGGGCCCGCCCCCGGCGGCGCCTGGCGCGCGCCACCCCCTCCCGCAAACTGCGCGGGAGGGGGTGTACACCCCGCTGGCCTGGCGCGCTCCGGCAGGGGTGGCGCGAGGAACGGGCGCCCCCCATCCCCGGTGGGGAGAGTCCGCATCGCGATCGAATTCTCCCCCTCTCCGCACGCAGTTTGTGCGGGGAGGGGGTCGGGGGGAGGGGCCCACGAAACACATCAGGAGGAGAGCAGATGCCCCACGGACGGCTGCGGGCGGTGGTCCACGCGCTGGTGCTCGGGATGGCGCTCGCCGCGCCGGCGGGCGCGCAGGAGGAGCTGCGCGTCGCGTCGCCGGACGGGCGCAACGTGGCGGCGGTGGCGGTGCGCGACGGCGGGCTGTACTACAGCGTGCAGCGCAACGGGGAGAACGTCCTGACCCCCTCGCGCCTGGGCTTCGCCTTTCGCGGCGCGGACACGCTGCGCGACTCCCTGCGCATCACCGGCAGCGGCCGCAACAGCGTCGATCACACCTGGACGCAGCCGTGGGGCGAGGTGGCGCGCGTGCGCGACCACCACAACGAGCTGCGCGTGCAGGTGCAGGAGACGCGCGCCCCCGGCCGCCGCTTCGAGGTCGTCTTCCGCGCCTTCGACGACGGCGTCGCCTTCCGCTACGTCCTGGGCGAGGGGATCGGCGAGTTCCTGATGGAGGACGAGCTGACCGAGTTCGCCCTCGCCGACAACGCGCGGGCGTGGTGGATTCCCTCGAACCAGCCCGAGCCCGACCGGCAGGAGATCCTCTACTCCTCCTCCCCCGTCAGCCGCCTGGACAGCGTCCACACCCCGCTCACCCTGCAGATGACCGGCGGCACGCAGGTGGTCATCCACGAGGCGGAGCTGGTGGACTACGCGGGGATGTACCTCGCCCGGATCAACAACCGCGTCCTGCGCTCCACCCTGGCGCGCTGGGCGGACGGCGTGGCGGTGCGCGGCCGCGCGCCCTTCGTCACCCCCTGGCGCACCATCCAGCTGGCCGACCGGGTGGAGGACCTGGCGCCCTCGCTGCTCACCCTCAAGCTCAACCCCCCCAGCCGCATCGCGAACACGGAGTGGATCCGCCCGATGAAGTACAACGGCATCTGGTGGGGGATGCACATCAACGTGGAGACGTGGGGCTCCGGGCCGCAGCACGGGGCCACGACGGCCAACACGCGGCGTTATCTCGACTTCGCCGCGGCGAACGGGCTGGGCGGTACGCTGGTGGAGGGGTGGAACACGGGGTGGGAGGTCAACTGGTTCAACACGGGGCAGGCCAACTTCTCCTTCACCCAGCCGTATCCCGACTTCGACCTGCCGGGGCTCGCCGCCTACGCGCGGTCCAAGGGGCTGACGCTCATCGGCCACCACGAGACGGCGACGGTGATCGACAGCTACGAGCGCCAGCTGGACTCGGCGATGGCGCTGTACGAGCGGGTGGGAGTGCGGGCGGTGAAGACGGGATACGTCGGCGACAGGACGGAGCACGGGCACGCGCACCAGTCGCAGTTCATGGTGCGCCACCACCGCCGGGTGATCGAGACGGCGGCGCGGCACGGCATCATGGTCAACGTGCACGAGCCCATCAAGGACACCGGCGAGCGGCGCACCTGGCCCAACATCCTGTCGCGCGAAGGGTCGCGGGGGATGGAGTACAACGCGTGGGGCGGGGAAGGCGGCAATCCCCCCGAGCACGAGACCATCCTCTTCTTCACCCGCATGCTGTCGGGGCCGATGGACTTCACCCCCGGCATCTTCGACCTGCTGGTCACCAGCGCCAACGGCACGCCGCGCCGGCCGGAAGAGGCGCGGCCGCGGACGACGCTCGCCAAGCAGCTGGCGCTCTACGTCGTCCTGTACTCGCCGCTGCAGATGGCGGCGGACCTGCCGCAGAACTACGAGGGGCAGCCCGCCTTCCAGTTCATCCGCGACGTGGCGGTGGACTGGGACACGACGATCGTGATCGACGGCGAGATCGGCGACCACGTGATCGTGGCGCGCAAGGCGAGGGGGCGGGACGAGTGGTTCCTGGGGGCGATCACGGACGAGGAGGCGCGCGCCTTCGACGTGCCGCTCGGCTTCCTCCCCGCCGGGCGGCGCTACGTGGCGGAGATCTACGCGGACGGGCCGGGCGCGGACTGGCGCGACAACCCGCTCCCCGTCGCCATCCGCCGGCAGGACGTGGACGCGGGGACCACGCTGCGCATCGAGATGGCGCCCGGCGGCGGGCAGGCGATCCGCATCCGCCCCGCGCAGTAGATGGGCTTCGCGGGCCGTCCGGGAGGCGGGGCGCGGCACGTTGATGCGGGGCCCGGGCAGCGGATGACTCCGCCGCGCGGCGGCCGCACACGCCAACCCGCACCCCGGAGCGTGCCATGCGCGTTCGGATGACGGGCCTCGCCGCCCTGCTCGCCGTGGGGACGACCGCTTGCGACCCGGTCTACACGATGGACGTCCGCCAGTCCCTGGTCCCCTCGCCGGCGGCGGACTGCGTGGTGAACGCCGTCTCCGGCTCCGCGCACGTGGCGGAGGTCAGGCCGCGTGGAGAGGACGTGGAGGCGAACGGCTACCTCGTCCTGTTCCGCGACGTCCGCTCATCGGCGGTCCTCACCGACCGGCCGGCGCCCGATCCCGGCCGGGTCGTCACCCTGTCGTACACGTGGCTCGCGGCCACGGGACACGGGACGCGGGAGATGCAGCGCATGCGCACGGCCGCCGAAAACGTGCTCGCGGACGTCCGCGCGGCCTGCGCCCCCGAATCCTCCACGCCGCCGGAGTGCGTGCTGACCACCCCGTCCTCCCCCCGCGGGCCGTGCCCGGCCGCGTGAGAGAAGCAACCCGCCCGGTCGCCGTCGGGGCGGTGGGGCCGGGGGAGTACGCGCTCACCCTGCCGGAGAAGGGGGCGGCTACGTCACGTGGATGTCGTCGAGGAGAACGGCGACGCCGCCGTCGGTGTGCTGGAGGGCGAAGGTGGCGGTGAGGTCGGATGCCCGGCCGTCGATGTTCAGGTCGTACCAGATCTCGCCGAAGACGCCGTGGTCGTTGGCGGGCCAGCGATCGACTTCCTTGCGCTGGGCGACCTCGGTGGGCACGCCGTCGACGGTGACCCGCTGGCCGGCGTTCGCGCCGCCGTAGCCCTGGATGGCGTCGCGGAGGAGCTCCGGCGTCCAGCCCATCTGCGGGACGTGGTCGGTGTGGGCGAACGCGGCGTCGTAGTCTTCCTGCTCCAGCAGCGCCGCCCACTCGTCGACGAACGCGATCAGCTCCTCGTCCGTCACGGTGGACGCGAGCGGGGCCATCTGGCCGATGTCGAAGACCGGCGCGATGGATGCCAGGCCGGTGTGGGCGGCGAACCGCCCGGGCACCGTGCTGGCGAGGCCGCTGCGGCGGTAGCGGATCCAGCCGCGCGACTCCATCCTGAGCAGCACCCGGTCCATGGCGACGAACAGCACGACGGTAACCGCGGCGAGGATGAGGGTGGGGTTCATCGGCCTTCGCGTGTCGTTGGGGAGCCCTTGCCCGGGCCCGTCGAGGCAGCGTGGGATCGAGCGCGGGCACCCCGCCCGCGCCGTACCGGCTTGCGATACGAAGAAAACGAACCCGGTGTGTCAGGCGTGGATGTGGATGCACGGCCAGAGGTGGGCGGAATGAGCGCGCGCCTGCGGGGGACGCTGGTTCCCGCGGCCGGCGCGCTGGTGCTGCTGGGCGCCGCGCCGGCGGGGGCGCAGCTGACGGTGCGGCTGAGCGTGCCGGAGGGGACGCCGCCGGACGCGGTGGTCTACGTCGCGGGCACCTTCAACGGGTGGAACCCGGCCAACCCCGCGTGGCGGCTGGCGGCGGTGGGGCCGGGAGAGTACGCGCTCACCCTGCCGGAGGAGGTGCGCGGGCCCGTCGAGTTCAAGTTCACCCTCGGCTCCTGGGACCGGGTGGAGGCGGACGCCGCCGGCGCGGACGTCCCCAACCGCCGCTTCACCGTCCCCGACGACGGCGCGGCGACGTACGCCGGCGAGGTGACCGCGTGGCGCGACGGGAGCCCCAGGCCGGCGCGCGCCTCCACGGCCCGCGCGAACGTCACGGTGCTGGACCCGGCGTTCGCCATCCCGCAGCTGGGGCGCACGCGGCGGGTGTGGATCTACCTGCCGCCGGACTACGCCACGTCCGACAAGACGTATCCCGTGCTGTACATGCACGACGGGCAGAACGTCTTCGACGAGGCGACGAGCTTCGCCGGCGAGTGGGGGGTGGACGAGGCGCTGGACTCGCTGCACGCCGCGGGCGACTGGGGCGCCATCGTGGTCGCGGTGGACAACGGCGGGCAGCGGCGGCTGGACGAGTACTCGCCCTGGCGCAACGCCCGCTACGGCGGCGGCGAGGGCGACGCGTACGTCGACTTCCTGGCCCACACGCTCAAGCCCTGGATCGACGCGCGCTACCGCACCCGGCCGGACCGGGCGAGCACGGGGATCGCCGGCAGCAGCATGGGCGGGCTGATCTCGCTCTACGCCGCGCTGAAGCACCCGGGCGTCTTCGGCCGGGCGGGGGTGTTCTCGCCGGCGTTCTGGTTCGCGGGCGATTCCGCGTTCGCCCACGCCCGCTCGGCGAATCCGCCGCACCCCGGGACCCGCTTCTACGTCGTCACCGGCGCGCGCGAGGGAGACCAGCCGGAGGTGTACGTGCGCGACCACGAGCGGATGGTGGAGACGCTCCACGCCGCAGGCTTCGCGCGCGGGGCGCAGGTGCGGGCGCTCGTCCGCGGGGACGGGACGCACTCGGAGGGGTTCTGGCGGCGCGAGTTCCCGGCCGCCTACCGCTGGCTCTTCGCCGCCGACGATCCGTGCAGCGCCCCGGCGGATCGGCCGCGCTGATCCACATCATCCACACCAGCCCGATCGACCCCATGACCACACCCGGAGCCACGCCGATGCGCCGTCTCGCACCCGCCCTGCTGGGCGCCGCGCTGCTCGCGGTTCCCGCCGCCGCGCAGCGGCAGGCCGAATGGACGCGCGGGGCCACCTGCTACGAGGTCTTCGTCCGCTCGTTCCAGGACAGCGACGGCGACGGCGTGGGCGACCTGAACGGGCTGATCCAGAAGCTGGACTACATCAACGACGGCGACCCGGACTCCACGGACGACCTGGGCGCCAGCTGCATCTGGCTGATGCCGATCGCGGAGTCGCCCAGCTACCACGGCTACGACGTGGTGGACTACTACAGCGTGGACCGCGAGTACGGCACCAACGACGACTTCAAGCGGCTGATGCGCGAGGCGCACCGCCGCGGCATCCACGTGCTGGTGGACATGGTGCTGAACCACAGCAGCAGCGAGCACCCGTGGTTCCTGGAGGCCGCGCGCGACCCCGGGTCGCCGCGGCGCGACTGGTACCTGTTCAGCGCCCAGCACCCCGGCGTCCGCAACCCGTGGGGAAGCGACAACTGGCACAAATCGCCGCACCGCGACGAGTACTACTTCGGGCTGTTCTGGAGCGGGATGCCGGACCTGAACGTGGAGAACCCGGACGTCGCCGCCGAGACCAAGCGGGTCGCGACCTTCTGGCTGAACGAGATGGGGGCCGACGGTTTCCGGCTGGACGCCATCAAGCACCTGGTGGAGGGCGGCCGCGGCGCGCAGGTGGAGCACCTGCCCGGCACGCACGTCTTCCTGCGCGACTACGCGCGGCACCTGCAGAGCGTGAAGCCCGACGCGTACACCGTGGGCGAGGTGTGGGACAGCATCGGCGCCATCATGCCGTACTACCCGGACCAGCTGACCGGCCACTTCATGTTCCAGCTGTCGGACGACGTGCTGACGGCGGCGCGGACGGGGTCGGCGGCCAGCCTGTACCGCGGCTACCTGCGGCTGCAGGACGAGGGGCTGCCGCACTACCGCTACTCGCCCTTCCTGCGCAACCACGACCAGTCGCGCACCATGACGGTGCTGGAGGGGGACGAGCGCAAGGCCAGGCTGGCCGCCGCGCTGCTGCTGACGCTTCCCGGGCTGCCCTTCGTCTACTACGGCGAGGAGATCGGCATCGCGGGCGACAAGCCGGACGAGAACCTGCGCACGCCGATGCACTGGAGCGCGGCCGCGGGCGGCGGCTTCACCAGCGGCAGCGCGTGGCGCGCCCCGCAGGCGGATTGGGCCACGCGCAACGTCGCGGCGCAGGACGGTGATCCGAACAGCCTGCTGAGCTGGCACCGCCGGCTGATCCACCTGCGCAAGCAGAACTCGGCGCTGGGGGAAGGGCGGCTGATTCCGCTCACCGCCACCAGCGACGCCGTGGCGGCCTTCGTGCGGCGGGACGGCGACAGGGCGGTGCTGGTGGTGGCGAACCTGGGTGCCACGCCGCTCTCCGCCGTGAGCCTGCTCTCCCCCGAGGGCGCGCTCCCCGCGGGCGACCACGCCCCGCGGAGCCTGTTCGGCGGGGAGGACGGCGCGCCGCTCACCGTGGGCGCGAGCGGCCGGGTGCAGGGCTACGTGCCCCTGCGCACGCTGGCGCCGATGTCGTTCCACGTGCTGGACCTGTCGTCGCCGTGCCCGTGAAGGTGCAGGATCCCGCCGGCCCCGCGCCCGGCGGTTGAAATCGCCGCAACGACGTGCACGAGGGGGCCGGCTCCGCGCCCGGCGGTTGAGGCTCCGCGCCCGGCGGCGCGGCGCGTGACGGGCCACCAGGTTCGTGAGGGTTGGTGCACGAGGGGGCGGGCTCCGCACCCGGCGGTTGAGGGTCCGCGCCCGGCGGTTGAAACCGCTGCTGGAAGGTCACGAAGTCCGCCT
>DASTNU010000624.1:0-7036 GCA_035720605.1 Longimicrobium sp.
CGCCACGGAGACGAACTGGTCCTGGCGCGCGTTCTGGAAGAGGATCGGCGCGTTGGCGAGGTGCACGAAGCGAATGCCCTCGATGGGCTGCATGGCCGCGAGCCAGGCGCGGGCTTGCGCCTCCTGCTCCGCGGGCGGCGGCGGCGCGCCGGGCGCCGTGAAGCGGGTGGTGATGCCGCCGTCCGCCACCGCCAGGATGTACGTCTTCAGCCGCCGCTCCACCCCGGCGAAGAGCGCGCCGGTGGCGCCGCCGTAGCTGCGGCCCACGTACGCCAGCCGCGCGGGATCCACGTCCGGCCGGGCCAGCAGCACGTCCACGGCGCGCTGCAGGTCCACGATCAGCTGCACCTGCTCCACGCTGTCCTGCGGCGTGAGCGTCAGCGGCCCGCCCGGGCGGCGGTTGAACGGCGCGTCGATGGCGATGGCCACCGCCCCGTGCCGCGCGATGTACACGGCGCGCCCGGTGAACGCCTCCGCGTTGCCGGGCATCCCATGCCCCAGCACCACCCCCGCGAACGGCCCCCCGCCCTGCGGCACGAACAGCCGCCCGTTCACCCTTCCGCCCTTGGGGCTCGCATAGCTGACCTGGTGTATGGCGACGCCGTCCTGCGCGCCGATCTGCGTCGACTGCAGCTCCAGCGGCGCCGCGCGGTCGTAGGCGAACAGGTGCAGCGGCAAGTCGCTTTGCGCGCACGCGGGCGCCGCGGCGAGGGCGGCCAGCAGCGGAACGGCCGTGCGAAGCCGCCGGCGGATGAGAGACGTGGTCACGGGAGATGATCCTTGGTCGTGGATGTCGTATACGGCGATGGTGCATCGAACGCGGGATTCGATGCCAAATATACAGGCCGCGTTGGCCGCGCAGGATTAGCGGGTGATGAGCGTCCGCAACAGGAACGAAGCCCTCCGCCTGGCCGGAGGGCTTCGCGCCATCCTCACGCACTCACGCACTCACGCACTCACGCACTCACGCACTCACGCACTCACGCACTAACGCACTCACGCACTCACGCACTTTCCCTCACTCCTCGCCGTACTGGAACACCCGCTCCAGCGGAACGTCGAACACCCGCGCGATCCGGAACGCGACCTCCAGCGAGGGCGAGTACTTGTTCCCCTCGATGGCGTTGATCGTCTGCCGCGTGACGCCGATCCGGTCCGCGAGCTCCTGCTGCGTCATCTCGCCGTGATGAAAGCGCAGCGTGCGGACCTCGTTGGTGATGCGGCCGCCGCCCTTGCCCATCGCTCACGCCCCCCGGCGGTACAGAAAGAGCTGCGACCCGATCTCCACCAGCTGCGCCAGCACCCACGACCCCAGCAGCACGTGGGTGAACACGAAGTTCCCGTCCGTCACCAGCGCCGCGCACAGGGCCAGGAACACGCCGGTCGCCAGCACGTAGGCCGCGTTGCGCGTCCCCTTGAGCCCGATCAGCCGGTCGCGCTCGTCCGTCTGCGTCCGCCGGTCGATGATCGCGATCACCACGTGCCCCACGATCTGTACGATCACCAGCATCGCGATGGCCACCCCGAACAGCGCAATCTGCTGCGGCGCAACGTCCGCCGCGTCCGCCGGCAGCACCGTCATGAAGTAGAACCCGAACGCCGCGACCAGCGTGACGAACATCAGCCACAGGCTCTTTTCCTGGAACGAGAGACTCATCCTGCCTCCTCTAGCGGTTGTCAGGTATACCTGACGTGATGTCAAAAAATCCAGACACGGCAGAGTCTAAAAGCCATCGCTCTTGATGTCAAGTATTTCTTACACGATGGATCGAGGCGGGCGTAGCTGCCGCGGGGTGTGCTTCTTGCCCCTCCGCCCGACGTCCGGGTGCAAGGGACGGGACCGTGTGGACGGAGGAGGATGCGATGTCCATCGAACACGTGCTTCGCGGGGGGATGCGCGGGTGGGCGGCGGCGGGGCTGGCGTGCGTGGTGGCGGCCGCGTGCGCCACCAACCCGGTGACCGGGCGGCGGCAGCTGTCGCTGATCACCGAGGCGCAGGAGATCCAGATGGGGCAGCAGGCCGCGCAGGAGGTCTCGCAGCAGCTGGGGCTGGTGGACGACGAGGCGCTGCAGCAGTACGTGCAGCGCGTGGGCGCGGAGCTGGCCCGCGAGTCCGAGCGCCCGAACCTCCCCTGGACCTTTCGCGTGGTGGACGATCCCACCCCCAACGCCTTTGCGCTCCCCGGCGGGTTCATCTTCATGACCCGCGGGATGATGGACCTGATGGACAGCGAGGCGGAGCTGGCGGCCGTGCTGGGGCACGAGATCGGGCACGTGACCGCGAAGCACTCGGTGAGCCAGATCAGCCGCGGGCAGCTGGCGCAGCTGGGGCTGGGGCTGGGCAGCGTCCTCTTTCCCAGCGCGGCGCAGAGCTTCGGCGGGCTGGCGCAGACGGGGATGCAGCTCCTCTTCCTGAGCTACGGCCGCGACGCGGAGCGGCAGGCGGACGAGCTGGGCTTTCGCTACGCCCTGCGCGAGGGGTACGAGGTGCGCGAGATGGACGACATCTTCGCCACCCTGATGCGCCTCGGGCAAACGTCGGGGCGGAGCGCGCTGCCGACGTGGCTCTCCTCCCACCCCGCGGAGCCGGAGCGCATCCGCAGCGCCCAGGCCCGCGCCGACACCGTGACGACCGGCCCGCTGGCGCTGCGGCGCGAGGAGTACCTGGCCCGCATCGACGGCCAGGTGTACGGCGACGACCCGCGGCAGGGCTTCTTTCGCGGCGGCGTGTTCCTGCACCCCGAGCTGCGCTTTCGCATCGACTTTCCCCAGGGGTGGCGCACCCAGAACCTGCCGCAGGCCGTCAACGCGCTGGCGCCGCAGGAGGACGCGGTGTTGCAGCTCACCCTGGCGCAGGGCGCCAGCGCCGACGACGCGGCGCGCCGCTTCTTCTACCAGCAGGGGCTGCAGGCCGGCCAGGTGGGGCGGCAGAACGTGAACGGGAACCCCGCGGTGGTGGGCTACTTCCAGGCGCAGACGCAGCAGGGGGTGGTCGCCGGGATGGCGGCGTTCATCGAGCACGGCGGCCGCACCTACCAGGTGTTGGCGTACACGCCGGGGCAGCGGTTCCGCCAGTACGAGCCCGCGTTCCGCCAGGTCATCTTCAGCTTCGACGAGATGAACGATCCCGCCGTGCTGAACGTGCGCCCCAACCGGGTAGACGTGGTCCGGACGAATCGGCAGATGACGCTGGCGGAGTTCAACCGCCAGTACCCGTCGGTGATCCCGCTCGCCGAGCTGGCCATCCTGAACCAGGTGGAGAACGAGGCCTCCGTCCTCCCCGCCGGCCAGTGGAAGCGCGTGGTCACCCAGTAGCGTAACGGCGCCCGGCCCTGGAGCATGCAGCCGGCTGGGAGGCCACGCACGTCCGCATCGGCGAAAGGAGGCGGTATATGGCACAGGGTGCTGGCGGATCAAAAGGCGGAGGTGGGTCCGGCGGCGGTGGACGGGGCGGTGGACGTGGCGGTGGTAGGGGTGGGGGTGGCAAGTCCGGCGGCGGCGGTTGGCCGAGCAAGCGACCCGGCAAGGATTCGGGGACTGGGCGGGACAACGCTCCCCCGAAGAAGCGGTAGTCCGGTTCGGGGTGAGGAAGAAACTGTTTTCGACGTGTTCGGGCCGCAACGTCCGCCGGCAGATGCGCCGTTCGCGCAGTGGCACGGTCCTCGCCGCGACCGGCGGGCACTTCAACGGGGGTTGCTCCTATGCAGCGGCGCCACCTTCTCTCGCTCGTTCTCCTGGCCGGCGCTACCGCGTGCCAGGACACGCCAGTCACACCCCGCACACCGCTGGCTCCGGCCGACCCCCAGCTCGCGCTCGTGAGTGGGGGGACCGAACTCCGTTCCGGCTACGACTACCTGTGCAGATTGCGCAGCGGCATCGTCGCGTGCTTCGGTGAGCGCAACCAGGGCCAGCCCATCGGCGTGCACAGGGCCGCGACCGGCATGTTCGTCCAGCTTTCCACGGGTGGTACGCATGCCTGCGGCCTGCGCGATGACGGCGCGGTGGAATGCTGGGGGGCGAACGACTTCGGACGGGCACCGCCGCTGCGGCGAGCGACGACGGGATCGTTCACCTGGGTCAGCGCCGGCCTGAGCCATACCTGCGCCGTGCGCACGGACGGCGTCGTCGAATGCTGGGGCTGGAACATCTATGGCCAGGCGCCGGCGGTCGTGGCGCCGCAGGCCGGCAGCTTCACCCGGGTGAGCGCGAACGCGGCCGCCACGTGCGCGCTGCGTACCGATGGAGTCGTGGAGTGCTGGGGCATCAGGGACCGGGCACCGCCCATCAAAACGGCTGTGTCCGGTACGTACGTAAAGCTGGCCGATGCGAGCAGCAACACGAACTGCGCGTTGACGAGCACCGGGGTCGTGGAGTGCTGGGGGTACCAGGATTTCTGGAACGCGGGACCGTACGTGCAGGTGGTGGCCGCGAGCCACCAGTGCGCGCTCCGCCCCAACGGGTTTCCGCAGTGCTGGGGGGGCAACTCGGGCGCATGGGAGGGACCGGGTGAGCGCAGCGTGATGGGGAGAGCGTGGTCGCAGATCACCACGGGCAGCTTTCACACCTGCGGGCTGCGCGCGGACGGGTACTTCGAGTGCTTCGGGTTGCAGTCGATGGGATCGGATGCGCCCGACGTGGTTCCCGTGGCCGGCGTACCGAGATCCACGCTTCCGAGCAGGCTGCTGATTCGCCTCGAGTTGCACGACGTCAACGCGAACGAGCACCGCACCGAGATCGAGCGGAGCGTCGCCGACCGCGACCGCAATCCCACCTCGTGGACACCCGTGGGCGTGGTTGCCGCCAACCGCACGGTCTTCGACGACAGCGTGGCGGCCGGCGCAACGTACGTGCACCGGGTGCGCGTGTGTAACAACGCGGGATGCTCCGGCTGGGAGCAGTCGAACGCCACGGCGGTTCCGGCGACGATACCCCCGGCGCCCTCTTCGGTGGCGGCAGAGGCCTATACGTGCTCGTACACGGTGTGCGCCGGGGTTACCTGGGCGATCGACAACACCTTCGTCGAAACGTTCCGCCTTCAGCGCCGGATGAGCACGGGAGGCGACTACGGCGCATGGCAGGATCTGGCCCCGCAGAGCCGTTCAGCCACCCGGTTCGACGACTGGGACCTCACCCGCGGGGCGAGCTACCAGTATCGCGTCCGGGCCTGCAACAGCCGCGGATGCTCCGCCTACGGCGTGAGCAACGCCGTCGTCGCGGGGGCGCCGCCGCCGCCGGCCGCGCCCGCAACGCTCACGGCAACCGCCATGGGCACCTACATGCGTGTCGTGTGGGGCGACGTCGCGGACGAGACGACCTACCAGCTTCAACGCCGCCAGCACGACGGCACGGCTTACGGCGCGTGGTCCGGGCCGATCACCAGGACGATGGACGTCACGACGCACGAGGACCCCGTGGTACAGGGCACGCGGTACCAGTATCGCGTTCGTGCATGCAACGAGGGCGGCTGCTCCGCGTACACCTACAGCACGCGGACGCGGGCCTGAGCGGGCGCGGCCGGACACACGGAGTTTGGGGCGAGCCTTCTTCCGGATTCCTACCAGATCCGAGAAAAGAAGGAACCTCACGCAGAGTCAGCAGCTGAGCAGAGTTTGGGTCTGTGCAAGGGACGACTCTGCTTCCTCTGCTGACTCTGCGTGAGGCATTCTTTTTCAGCACCTGGATTTACGGATGGGGAAGATGATCCGCGATCCAGGCGTTGAACCGCTCGCCCGTATCCAGGCGGAAAGGGAAACCGCCGATCAAGGGCACCGGCGCGTCGAGCGGCGCTGGTTCGGCGGCGACGGCGAAAGCCGGCGGCGGTCGATGGCCGGGTCCGGGGAGCGGCCGGCTGCCGTAGTTGAGCGTGATGCGGTCGCCCGGCTGCAGGATGAGCGCCGTGGTCAGGTACTGGTTGCCGCTGTGGGACGAGAATCCATGCTTCTCGTCCCTGCCCACCACGGTCTCGTTCGCCAGCAGCACGGTCACCGGCTGGCCGCGGGGGACGATGATCACCGGAACGGAGCCGTACGCCGACGCCGGTGGCGGGCTTTCCCCCGGCCCGCGCGTCGAGACCGCGAGGTTGAAGCGTCCCGGCGCGACCGCCGCGAAGGTGGCGGAGTAGATGATGGATCCGCCGCCGTTGCGGCGCAGCGACTCGCCCGACTGGCTGCCGAGGTATCGCAGGTGTGCGGAGAGTGGGTTGGGGATGGCGCCGCTCCCCGTCGTATCCACCCCGTAGAGAGGTTCGGGCTGCGGCGGCGCTTCGTCCGGCGGAAGGGGGTGACGGGTGACGCGGAAGGTGTGGCCCGTATAGTCGCTGACGACGAACGGCAGGATGATGGTATCGCCCAGGCACACGTCCCTGCCCTCGCCCCGGCGCCAGCACCCCGCCTCCCCCACGCGGACGTACGACGTGTGCTCCACGTGCGTGTAGAGCGGATTCTCGGGATGCACCCGGTCGTGGTACTCGTAGCGGTAGCTGAGCTCGTAGTTGCCGCTGCGCCGGGGCGCGGCGTACACCAGCCAGAAGATGCCGCCGCGCTCCCGCAGCCCGTCGCTGAGCTCCGTGCGCGCGATCTCGACGTCCCCGCCGAACGCCGCGGCCAGCGCCTGGCGCAGCTGCGCGGTATCGGGCGTGGCCGCGGAGAGAACCTGCGGTCCAAGGCAGGAAAGCGCGGCGGCGAGCAGCGGGCGGATCAGGTGGTTCCGCATGTGCCTCACTCCATCGTCGGGTGCGATCGTCCGGCCGCGCAACTACCCGGCGAAGAGCGAGGCTGTTTCATCACCCCGGGTACGGGATTGGCAGCAGGTGTGGAGCTCGGCGTTCGTCACGGGCAAGGAGCGGGAGATGAGATCATTGGTGTGGATGGGAGCGGCGCTCGCGCTGGGCGCCTGCATGGGCCCGCAGGCCTCGGGTGAGAGCGACGCGGCCGAGCCGCTCGCGGGCACGTCCTGGGTGCTGGCGGAGCTGAACGGGCAGCCGCCCGTCGCGGCGCCCGCCGTCACGCCCACGCTGGCGTTCGCGGCCGGCGAGCCG
>DASTNU010000625.1:0-7606 GCA_035720605.1 Longimicrobium sp.
CTGGTCGTCCACCGCCGCGTCCACCTCCGCGTCGGGCACGGTGATCCCCGAGCCGCGCGCGGCCTCGATCAGCATCAGGTCGGCCACGCGCTCGTCCACCAGCTGTTCGATCAGCTGCCCGTACTGCGCCGGGTCGGTGGGGATGGTCTGCCCCTCCGCGCGCAGCTGCTCGATGGCCAGCAGTACGTCGGAGCGCAGCAGCACGGTGTCGCCCACCACCGCCACCACGCCGTCCCACAGCTCCTCGCCGGGCTGGGTGGCCGGCGCCGGGGCCGGGGGCTGCACCTGCGCCAGCGCGGGCGCGGCGGCGAGCGTCAGCAGCAGGGCGAAAGCGGTACGCATGCGGTCTCTGTCCGAGTGAATGATGTTCGGAATCGGCCGCGGCGCCCGGAAGGGCGCCGGCCGGAAAACGCCGGGCCGGGAGCGAACAGGCCGCTCCCGGCCGCGTGCGTTATAACCTGTTGCCGGGGCGAGGGTTCCGCCCCGGTCTGGCCCGCCCGCCTACGGGTTCTGCGCCGCCGGGGGCGCCTGCTGCGGCTCCGCCGGGGCGGCCTGCGGCTGCGCGGGTGCCGGCGCCGGCTGCGGCTGGCCCTGCTGCGGCTGCCCCTGCTGGGGCTGCCCCGGCGGGGTGCGCTGCTGGACGCCCGGGGGCATTCCCGGAACGGGGCCGCTGGGCTCTCCCGGCTGCGCGGCGCGGATCGCGTTCATGCGGTCCACCACGCGGGCAAAGGCCGCGGTGTTCACGTCCGCGCCGTACGCGTTGCGCAGCGCGTAGCTCAGCCGGCCCAGCGGGGGAGGCTGGCGCTGCCCGGCGATCACCTCCTGCATCATCTGGCGCACCGCCTCCTGGATGGCGCCCTCGCCCTGCTTGCCGCGGGGAAAGCTGCGGCCCGCGAAGCCCGACATCTGCAGCACCTGGCGAATCGCGGTGCGCGCGTCGGTGCGGATGGAGTCCACCGCCGCGTTGGAAAGGCGGAAGTTCTTCGACCGCGCCTCCGCCAGCAGGAACTCGCGCAGCCCCTGGTCCTCCAGGAACGGCTTGATCTGGTCCTCGGTCGCCTGTTGCATCCCCTCGCGGTCGCCCGCCGAGGCGCCCTGCAGCAGCTCGGCGATCTCGCCCGTGGTCACCTCGCCGCCGCGGTACGTCACCAGCGAGCGCGAGGCCGCGCGGCCGCGCAGCGCCAGGTTCTCCTGCCCGGCCAGCTCCTTGAGGGCCGCCGCGGCGCCGGGCTGCACCGCCACCGTGGCCACCTTCTTCAGCGAGTCCACGTACGTGGTCATCGCCTTCTGGCGCGCGTTGTTCTTCAGGTCCTGGCGAAAGGCCTCGCGGTTGTCGCCCAGGGCCTGCTGGCGCCGGTCCTCCACCTTGATGACGTGGTAGCCGAACGGGGTCTCCACCACCGGGCTCACCTGACCCGCCTGCAGCTTGAAGGCGGCCTCCTCGAACTGCGCCACCATGCGGCCGCGCCCGAACCAGTCCAGGTCGCCGCCGCGATCCTTGCCCCCCGGCTCCTCGGTGAACTCCCGCGCCAGCGCCGCGAAGTCCTCGCCCGCCGCCGCGCGCCGGGCCACCTGCTCGGCCTGCTGGCGCTTGGCCTGGCGCTGCTGCGGGGTGAGCTCGGTGCCGCCCTGCATCATCCCGCCGGTGCTGAACAGGATGTGGCGCGCCCGGATCTCCGTCCCCGGCCCCTCGGTGGTCCAGGCCTGGTCCACCTCCTGGTCGGTGAACGTGGTGTCCACCCGCACGTTGGACTCCACGAAGCGGCGGACCGTGGCGTCCTCGCGCTGCTCCTCCACCAGCTTCTCCAGGTCCAGCACCGACAGGGTGCTGTCCTCGGCGGCGGCGGTGGCCAGCAGGGTGAAGTCCACCCACAGGTCCGCCAGGCTGCGCACCACGTCCGGGTTCGCGGGAATCTGCGGGTTGGCGGCCAGGAGCTGGGCGGCGTCTTCCACCCTGAGCTCCTTGCCCGCGGCCTTGGCCACCACGTCGGTATGGGCGGTCATGGCGCTGCCGAAGCCGCCGCACGCCGCAACGGCGAACGGCGCGGCGACCAGCGCCCAGCGGGACAACTTCATCACGAGATACTCCGGACCGGGTTGATGGGATTGCTGGCGCGGGCAGAAAGCCCGCCGCCGGGTGTCACGCGCGAGCGTGCGGGGACGCGAAAGCTAAGGAATTGTACCAATACCCCGAAGCCGCGCGGAAGTGCCCGCGGGGGTGACGGGGTGACGGGGTGACAAGGTGACAAGGTGACACGGTGACAAGGTGACAAGGTGACAAGGTGACAAGGTGACAGGGGAGTTCGCCGGAAGCCGCCGCCGCGCCTGGTTTCTCCCGTCCAATCCGCGCAGGCGGATTTCGTGACCTTCCAGCAGCGGTTTCAACCGCCGGGCGGGAAGCCTGCACCGCGCGCTCGGATCGCCCGTGGCTGACCCGTTCATCCCGGGCGAGTTTCGTGACCTTCCAGCAGCGGTTTCCAACCGCCGGGCGGGAAGCCTGTTCCGCGATAACACCGCCCCCCACCTCGTTCACCCGTTCACCCTGTCACGACGATCACGCCGCTCGCGCGGGATCCGCCGCCAGCTCCCGCAGCGCCGACACCAGCGTCGCCAGGATCGGCTCGGTGCCGTGGCGCGTCAGCGTGAGCGACAGGGGAAGCGGACGCCGCACCTCCACCGCGAACTGCCACGCCGCCAGCGCCCGCTGCAGCGCCACCATCCGCGGCACCACGCCGGCGCGAAAGTTCATCCGCACGTCCCAGGGGCGCACCAGGATGCGCTCGACTCCCAGCTCGCCGCCCAGCAGCCGCAGCGCCGCCGTCCCCAGCAGCGTCTCCACCTCCTCCGGCAGCGGGCCGTAGCGGTCGCGCAGCTCCCGCCGCACCGCGTCGATCCCCGCCAGCCCCTCTTCGCGGCTCAGCCGGCGGTAGAAGTGCAGCTTCTGCGCTTCGTCGGGGATGTACCACTCCGGGATGAGCGCCGTGCCGTCCACCGACACGTCCGCCAGCGACCGGGACGGCGCCTTGCCGCCGCCCTTGAGCTGCTTGATGGTCTCCTCCATCAGCCGCAGGTACGTGTCCAGCCCCACCGCGTGCACGAAGCCGGACTGCTGCTGCCCCAGGATGTTCCCCGCGCCGCGCAGCTCCAGGTCCTTGAGCGCGATGCGGTAGCCGCTCCCCAGCTCCGTGTAGTGCTCCAGCACCCGCAGCCGCTTCTCCGCGTCTTCCTGAATCTCGTCCGGCACCAGCAGATAGCAGTAGGCGCGGTGGTGCGATCTGCCCACGCGGCCGCGGATCTGGTAGAGCTGCGACAGGCCGAAGTGGTCCGCGCGGTTCACGATCAGCGTGTTGGCGCGCGGCACGTCCAGCCCGGACTCGATGATGGCCGTGGCCACCAGCACGTCCAGCTCGCCCTCCAGGAAGTGCGTCATCACCTCCTCCAGCTCCTTCTCGCGCATCTGCCCGTGCGCCACCCCGATGCCCGCGTCCGGCACCAGCTTCTGCACCTTCTGCGCGACCGCGCCGATCGTCTCCACCCGGTTGTGGACGAAGAACACCTGCCCGCCGCGGTCCAGCTCGCGGCGGATGGCGTCTTCCAGGATGGCGTCGGTCCACGGCAGCACGTGGGTGATCACCGGCTGCCGGTCGCGCGGCGGGGTCTGGATGAGGGTCATGTCGCGCAGCCCCAGCAGGGAGAAGTGCAGGGTGCGCGGGATGGGCGTCGCCGTCAGCGTCAGCACGTCCACCGTGCGGCGCAGCTGCTTCAGGATCTCCTTGTGCTTCACCCCGAAGCGCTGCTCCTCGTCCACCACGATCAGCCCCAGGTCGCGGAACGTCACGTCCGGCGAAAGGAGCCGGTGCGTGCCGACCACGACGTCCACCTCCCCCGCCTCCAGCCGCTCCAGCACCTGCGCCTGCTCCTTCGGCGTGCGAAAGCGGGAGAGCGCCTCGATCTTCACCGGGAAGTCCGCCAGCCGCTCGCTGAAGGTGTGCAGGTGCTGCTCGGCCAGGATCGTCGTGGGGACCAGCACCGCCACCTGCTTGCCGTCCTGCACCGCCTTGAACGCCGCGCGGATGGCCACCTCGGTCTTGCCGTACCCCACGTCGCCGCAGATCAGCCGGTCCATGGGGCGCGGCGACTCCATGTCGCGCTTCACGTCCTCCGTGGCCTGGCGCTGGTCCGGCGTGTCCTCGAACAGGAAGGCCGACTCCATCTCGCGCTGCCAGCGGCTGTCCGCCGAGTAGGCGAAGCCCTGCTCCGCCTGGCGCGAGGCGTACAGCTCCAGCAGCTCCGCCGTCATCTCCTGGATGGCCTTCTGCGTGCGCTGCTTGGCCCGGCTCCAGTCCTTGCCGCCGATGCGGTGCACCTTGGGCGGGGGCGCGTCCTCGCCGTCCGCCTCCGCCACCCATCGCTCGATCAGGTCCACGCGGTGCACGGGAACGCGCAGCAGCTCGCCGCCCGCGTACTCGATCACCAGCGTCTCGAACTCCTCCTCGCCCAGCCGCACCCGCTCCATCCGGCGGAACTGGCCGATGCCGTGGTCCATGTGCACCACGTACTCGCCGGGCTTGAGCGCCGCCACGCTCTCCAGCGCCGCCCCGCCCCGAAAGCGCCGGCGGCGGCGGATGCGGCGCGAGCGGCGGAAGATCTCGTGGTCGGTCAGGACGCGCGTGGGCGGCTCCGCGTCCGCCAGCACGAACCCCCCGCCGATGGAGCCGATCCCCAGCTCCACCGTGCGCGCCACCTTCAGGTCGTCCAGCAGCTCCTGCAGGCGCTCCAGCTGGCCCTGGTTGTCGCAGAGGATGAGCGTGCGCTCGCCCCGCGCCGCGCCCGCCTTGAGTACCTCGCCCAGCCGGCCCATGTCGCGGTCGACGGGCTCCGGCGGCAACGCGCGGAACCGCGCCACCGCCTGCAGCGGCGCGTTGCCCGCGTCGTCGACGTACAGCTGGGCGAACGCCGCCAGCCGCCGCTCCGCCTCGGCCGGGGGAAAGAAGAGCCGCTCGGGAGGGTCCGGCCGGGTGCCCCGGCGCGCCTCGTTCTCGTGCAGGCGCACCACCTCCGTCCAGGTGCGCTCCAGCTCGTCGCGCGTTCCCGTGCCGTGCAGGTGGACGACGACGGTGTCCTCCGGAACGTAGTCCAGTAGCGACCGCCGCTCCCCCTCGGGAGAGGGATGGGTGGACGACGAGGATGCGGGACGCCCGTCGCCCGTGCCGTCCACGGACTTGAGGTCGACCGGAAGGAGCTGCAGATGGTCTACGGAGCGGACGGAAAGCTGGGTGAGGATGTCGAAGAAGCGGATGGAGTCCACCTCGTCGCCCAGCAGCTCGATGCGGGCCGGCTCCGGCGTGCCGAAGCCGAACACGTCCACGATGCCGCCGCGCAGGGCGAACTGCCCCACCTCTTCCACGGTGGCCACCCGCTCGAAGCCCATCTCGTCCAGCCGGCCGGAGAGCTCGGGGAGCTTGAGCGTGTCGCCGGCGCGGATCTCCAGGCGCAGGTCGCGCAGCCCGTCCACCGCGGGAGAGAGCTCCTGCATGGCGCGGGCGGTGGTCACCATCAGCCGGGCGCGGCCGCTCAGCAGCGCCTCCAGCGCCTCCACCCGCGCCCCGCCGATCTCCAGGTGCGGCTCGCCCTCCTCGTACGGCAGCGACTCGCGCTGGGGAAAGAGGAAGACGTCCTGCTCTCCCAGCAGCGCCTCCAGGTCGCTGGCGGCCTGCTCGGCGTCCTCCGGCCCGTGCGCGACGATGAGCCAGATGCGCTCCGGCCGCGCGCGGTGCAGCGCCGCCAGCATCACCATGGTCGACGAGCCCGCGAGCCCCGACGCGAGCGCGCGCCCGCCCGCGCGCGGAAGCGACGCGGCCAGCGCGCGGAACGCGGGAACGGTCTGAAAGGAGTCGATCAGCAGGGGGTGCGGCACAGCCTTTCGCCGGAACTCGCACGCCCCGGCGCGCGCCTCTCCCTGCGGGCGCGGTCCGGGGCAGCAGGGGCCGCCGCGGGAGCCCGTGCAAGCGGACTCCTGTCGCGGAACAGGCGGGTAACCTACCGCCCCCTGCTGAACGCCGTCAACGGGCGGGAGATGGCGGATCTGTCGGGCGAGCCACGAATGCCGGAGAGTCGCCGCCACGCGACGATCGAGCAGCGCGGCGGCGGTCGATCGGGCGCGCCGGGCCCGGCGGTGAGCCGGACCCGGACGCCGTCGGTCACTGCTGCCCCGTGGGGGTCAGGGTCGCGCTCGCCGTGGGGCAGGCGTCGTCGCGTCCTTCCGTTCCCTGCATCGGGTGGGATACGACCTCCAGCCGGTCGATGTCGAGCGTCAGCTTGCCATGCTTCATGGGTCGGTTTCTTCCGGGGATGGGAATCAACGCCAACGCAGTTGCGCCGGCGGCCGCCGTGTCACGGAGGCACCCGGAAGTCTTGGCGACGGTCATGAGGCGCGGGCACACCGGTGTGACGAACCGCTTCCCCTCGCTCCCACGCGGCGCTGACGAGGGACGACCCGTATTCATCCGCACTAACGCACTAACGCACTAACGCACTAACGCACTAACGCACTAACGACGTCCTCCCGGCGAGACCCATCGTCCCCGCGCGGGGACGCAGCGGAAAGCGGGGCCGGAAGGGCGGACTTGCTAAGTGCATGCGGCATATGCATCTTCAAAAACGGTGCATCCCGGAACGGCGCTTGCCCTGCCACGGTGGGCGGAACACCCTGCACCACCCCCGGAGAACAACCCATGCGCAATACCATCCTGGCGGGCCTGGCACTCGCCGCCCTGGCCGCCGTTCCCGCGGCCGCGGCCCCCGCGCCCGCGGTGCTTCTGGACGCAGAGGCCCTCGCCCTGTCCGCCGCCACCGCGTCGCAGCGCGGCGGCGTGCAGGTGTGGGTAGACGGCCACCGCGACGTCTTCGGATACGGCGACCGGCTGCGCGTGCGCGCCCGCACCGACCGCGACAGCTACCTGGCCGTCTTTCACATCGACACCAACGGCGACGTCGACATCCTCTACCCGTACAACGAGCACGACGACGGGTGGGTGGAGCGAGGCCGCACCCTGAACGTGGGCTCGCGCGGCGGGTGGGACTACCTGCGCGTGCGCGGCGGATACGGGATGGGCTACGTCTTTGCCGTGGCCCTGGACGAGCCGCTGGAGCTGTGGCGCGTCCGCGACCTGTACCGCCCGCGACTGGCCGGGTGGGATGGCGACCGCACCATCTTCGGCGACCCGTTCTACGCCATCGACGAGATCGTGCGCGCCATCGTCCCCGAGTCTGCGTACGGCTACGAGTCGGTGGACTACTACACCTACCACATCGGCCGGCGCTACACGCATCCGCGCTACGCCTGCTACGACGGCTACGGCGACTGGTACCACGACTACCGCTACAACTACTACGGCACCTGCGACCGGATTCGCATCATCCTGGTGAACCGGCCGTACTACTACGACACGTACCGCTGGCGCGGCAGCCGGCGCGTGTACTACGACCGGTACTACTACCGCACGGCGCGCAACCGGCCGCTGCACGGCTACAAGGAGCGCACGGACAGCTACGCGCCACCGGCCCGCAGCACCACGGCGCGGCGCCCCGGCTCCGGCTCGGCGCC
>DASTNU010000626.1:0-7028 GCA_035720605.1 Longimicrobium sp.
GCGCTGCGACGCCGCGCGGGTGGACGGCGCGCTGGCCAAGGTGCTGCGCTCCGAGCACGCGCACTTCTCGCTGCTGTGGGAGCGCGCGTCCTCCGTGCAGCGGCTGCTGCTGGCCGAGCTGGCCCGTGAGCCCGGCCGGCCGCTGTCGGCCGACTACCGCGGGCGCCACAACCTGCCGGGCGCCTCGACGGTGCAGCGGGCGATCGAGACGCTCGAGCGCGACGAGGTCGTCGTCCGCGACCGCGGGCTCGTGCGGATCGCCGAGCCGTTCCTGGCCGCGTGGCTGCGGCGCGGCGAGGCGTGATATCCCCCCGCGGGTGAATCGCACGAGCTTCACCTGGCAGGACGGGGAGCGGACCATCCGCTTCGGGCGCGGGACGGCCGCCGAGGCGGTCGGCGTGCTCGGCGGCCCCGGCTACGCGCTGCTCACCACGCAGCGCGCCCGCGCCGCCGCGCCGGCGTAGGCGTCTGCCGCCGGCGGGTAGAGCATCACGCTCCCGACGATGCGGCCGCCGCGCTCCGCCACGATCCACTCCGCGGGACCCTGGATCGAAAGCGCCGCCTGCAGCGCCTGCTCCAGCCCCGCCCACGCCGCCGGCTCCATCACCGACGCGTACTCCCCGTACGCCTCCATGGTCAGCGCGCGCACCGCCTCCCGCTCATCCACCCGCGCATCGCGCACCACGATCCCGGTCCCGCTCATCAGAATCCGCTGAACCACATCGTCGTTTACAGTTGCCGTCCGTCCGCGAAGGCCGGCGGCGCATGGCGTTCATCTCTCCGGCAAAGCCGGTGGCGAATCAGCCGAGCTGCCCCCTCCCGTGCGGCTCCATCCAGTCCACCAGCGGTCCCTTCGGTACGATGCGGCCGGGGTTCAGGCGGTCGTGCGTCATGTAGTAGTGGCGCTTGACGTGGTCGAAGTTGACCGTCTCGCCGAACCCCGGCCGCTGGTACAGGTCGCGGGCGTATCCCCACAGGTTCGGGTAGTCCACCAGCCGCCGCAGGTTGCACTTGAAGTGCCCCACGTACACGGCGTCGAAGCGCGCCAGCGTGGTGAACAGCCGGATGTCCGCCTCCGTGAGCTGCCCGCCCACCAGGTACCGCTGTCCGGCCAGCCGCTCCTCCAGCCAGTCCAGCCGCGCGAACAGCGCATCCACCGCCGCCTCGTACGCCTGCTGCGACGCCGCGAACCCGGCGCGGTAGACGCCGTTGTTCACCTCCCGGTACACCACCTCGTTCACCGCGTCGATCTCCGGACGCAGCGCCTCCGGGTACAGCTCCGGCGCCCCGGGGCGGTGGTACGCGGTGAGCTGCGTCTCGAAGTCGATGGTGATGTCGGGGTAGTTGTTGGTCACCAGCCGCTGCGTCACCCGGTCCCAGATGCACGGCACCGTGTAGCGCCCGGTATAGCCCGGATCCGTCCGCAGGTACGCCTCGGAGAGGAATTGGAAGCCGCACACCGGGTCCGGCCCGTGTCCGTCGCCCTCGCGGAACGCCCACCCCTGCTCGTCGCGGATGGGGTCCACGACGGACATGGAGATCACCTCCTCCAGCCCCAGCAGCCTGCGGACGATGATGGCCCGGTGCGCCCACGGGCAGGCGAGCGACACGTACAGGTGGTAGCGTCCCGGCTCCGCGGGAAAGCCGGACGACCCGTCCGCCGTGATGCGGCCGCGGATGGAGTACCGCTGCCGCACGAACGCGCCGTCCGCGCCGGTCTCGGCCGGGAACTGCGCCTGGATCATCTCCGCCTCTCGTGGTCGATCGGTTCACCCGCCACCGTCCGCATCCTCCGGGCCGCGATGGGCCTTACCCCCTGGCGCCGCACCCCCTGCCGAAGTGGAGGGGTGCGCCGGCGAGGGGAGGGAGGCATCAACGGGCGTCAGGATACAGACGAACGTGCAGGACCGGAGCCCGCCCAACGTCCGCGTCACGGGCCGACGACCGGCGGCGCCCTGAATCATCGTGCTTGCGCCCCGCGCCGCACCGTTTGACCTTGATTGGTCCGCGGACGGCGCCATCGTGAAGCATCATCCCGAGGGAGGCGCCGCCCCGGACCCTCCTCCGGCACGGACGACCGGCGCCGGCCGGGGAACTCTCACGAGCAGCCGCCCGGTCCGCTTTCCCATCTTCGACGTGACCCCGCGCAAACGACTCCTCCGCTCGCCGGTACGCGCCGGCATCGCCGCCATGCTGACGATCCTGCTCATCGCTGGCTTCTTTGCGTGGGTCACCACCCGTCCGTCGCACGAGCGCGTGTGGCGGCCGGAGCAGGCGGTGCTTCCGCAGGTGAGGTTCGACGGCGGCCGGGTGCACGTGCGCAACGTCCGCGACTTCACCTACCGCTCGCCGGACGACTTTACCGAGGCATACCGCGACCGCACGTACGAGCTGGACCGGATCGAGACCCTGTGGTTCGGCCTGTCGCCGTTCACGCGCGACTGGCGGGGGCCGGCGCACGCGTTCCTTTCCTTCGGCTTCGCGGATGGGCAGTACGTCGCCGTCTCGGTGGAGGCGCGCCGAGAGGCGACGGAGACGTACTCCATCTGGAAGGGCGTGCTGCGGCGGTACGAGCTGATCTACGTGATCGGCGAGGAGCGGGACGTGATCGGCGTGCGCGCGGTGACGTGGAACGTGCCCGTGCACCTGTATCCCATCCGCGCCAGCCGCGCGCAGGTACGGGCGCTGTTCGTGGGGATGATGGAGCGCGCGCGGCAGGTGGAGCAGCGGCCGGAGTTCTACCACACCTTCACCAACAACTGCACCACCAACATCCTGGACCCCGTCAACCGGATCGCCACGCGCCGCATCCCGTTCGGGCTGGAGGTGATCCTCCCGGGATACGCGGACCGCCTGGCGCACGAGCGCGGCCTCATCGACACCGACCTGCCGCTGGCCCGGGCCCGCGAGCGCTTCCTGGTCAACGACCGCGCCCGCACCGCCATCGCCCACCCCGACTTTTCCGTCCGCATCCGGGGCTAGCGCGCATCCAGCGCATCAACAGAATCGGCCTCGCGCGGAGGCAGCGGAGTCAACAGGGAACGAACTCCGTTCACTCCGTTGACTCCGTGTGAGGCCAAAATCAGGAAGACTGTCCCCGAACGCGAAAGGCGCGGGTCCGGAATGCTCCCGGACCCGCGCCTCTTCGTCATCGAGATGTACGGTCAGCGCGACTCGTAGACGGACACCTGGCCCTCGCGCGTGAAGGCGATGATGTCGTACGGGTCCTTGCGGCCGCCGGGCACCTCCATCCCGGGCGAGCCCATGGGCATGCCCGGCACCGCGATCCCCGCCACCTGCGGACGCTCCTTCAGCAGCCGGCGGATCACGTCGAAGGGAACGTGCCCCTCCACCACGTAGCCGTCCACCAGCGCCGTGTGGCAGCTGGCCAGGTGACCCGGCAGCCCGTGCTCGTGCTTCACCGGCTCCACGCGGTCGACGTCGTGCACCTCCAGCGCGAAGCCGGCCGCCTGCGCCTGCTCCACCCAGGCCCGGCAGCAGCCGCAGCTGGGCGTCTTGTACACCACCATCCGCGTCTGCCCGGTGGCGCCGGCCTGTCCCGCCTGGGGCGCCGATGCCGCAGCCCCGTCCGTCGAGGGTGCGGGATCGTCCCCGCCGGGTCGGTTGCAGGCCGCGGTGCCCGCCAGCAGCGCCAGGACGGCCGCGCGGCCCATCCCCCGGGAAAAGGCGTTCAACTTCATCGCGCTCGATCGTTTTCAGGGTGAGGAGCCGGCCGGCCGCCGGTACGGACCCGCGTACACCGGCTCCTTCTCCGGGTTCGCGGCCGGGGCGTCCGCGCCCCGGCGCAGATCCGGCGGCGTCCGAAGGATCGTACCGGGTAACAAGGGGCCCCGCAACCGCTTGGCGGCGGTGTGAAACCGCGGGCACGGAGTTGGCTGTAGTGATGACCGAAAGCGCTGGGACAACTCAGCCTGGGAGGTAGATCCATGAGTACCCTGTTCGTCGCCGCGCTCGGGCTGGCCCTGGTGGGCTGGGCGGCGCGTCTGTGGCACATGGCGGAGCGTGCCGAGCACCTGGTGCTGCTTCGCCTGGACGGCGGCACGTTCCTGCTGGCCCGCCAGCCGGACGGGCGGTTCCTGCTCATCCACCCCGTGTACGCGCCGGCCGTGCTGGCGCGGTACGAGGCGCAGCTCACGGTGGAGCGCTGGCGCGCCCTGCGCGCGGCGGTCGCCCGTCCCTTCCGCTGGAGCCGCGCCGCCGCGCAAGTGCACTGAAGTCGCGCGGACGTCGTGGTTTCCGAGTCGCCCCCGGCCTCGCCAGCCGGGGGTGATTTCGTTTCCGTCTTTCGGATCGCCGCCGTGCCTCCCAATTTCAGGGCCTGCGCCCCCCGCGGCGGGGCGGCGCCATTCAGCCCATCCGGAGCAACGATGATCCAGGCCGTCACCGACCAGCTGGACCCCTGGGGTGCGCTGGGCCGCCTGCGCCAGGCCGCGCCCCTGGTGCACTGCATCACCAACTACGTGGCGATGGACGTCACCGCCAACGCGCTGCTGGCCATCGGCGCCTCGCCCGCCATGGTGCACGCCAACGAGGAGGTGGAGGAGTTCACCGGCATCTCGTCGGCGCTGATGATCAACATCGGCACGCTGTCGCCGGCGTGGGTGCAGGCGATGGAGCGCGCCGCGGACCGCGCCGGGGCCCTGGGCAAGCCGTGGGTGCTGGATCCCGTGGGCGCGGGCGCCACCGCCTACCGCACCCGCACCGCGCGCGACCTGGCCGGCCGCCGGCCCGCCGTGGTGCGCGGCAACGCCTCGGAGATCCTCAGCCTGGCCGGCGAGGTGGGGGGGACCAAGGGCGTGGACAGCACCCGCGGCGCGGACGAGGCCGCCGGGCCGGCGCGGGAGCTGGCGCGCGGGCTGGGGTGCGTGGTGGCGGTGACCGGCGAGGTGGACCACGTGACCGACGGCCGGCGGATGCTGGCGGTGCAGCACGGCCACGCGATGATGACCCGCGTGACGGCGCTGGGGTGCGCGCTCACCGGCATCACCGGCGCCTTCCTGGCCGTGGAGCCGGACCCGCTCCTGGCCGCCGCGTACGCCCTGGCCTTCTTCGGCCTGGCGGGCGAGATGGCGGCCTCCGGCGCCCTGGGCCCCGGCACCCTGCGCATGCGGCTGATGGACGCCCTCTACGTCCTCGACACCGTCCAGCAGTCCGAGCTCCGCATCCGCTCGATCTGACGCATCCCGGCCCTCGCCGCACCAGCCCTTCTGACTGGTGCGGCGAGGATCGCTCGCGACGTCCTGACGTACCCTCCCCGCCACCTGCCATGCTGGTGCGTTTCGCTGCTGGCGCCAAAGCTGCGCATGCATTTGTGGCTTGCGTGGCACCTGCTCTCTGTGTGAGCTTTCAGCGGAGGTTCGGATGAAAGACACTGGCCCCGACCGCGAGGAGAACATGCCCACCGCAGCGCCAGAGCAGCTTGCATGGCAGTCGGCGTACCGGATCGAGGAGGAGGGGGATGACCTGGTCATCCGCATCCCCAAGTCGCTGGAGAATCGTGACCGTGTCGAGCGGCTCCTCGACTGGATCCAATTCGAGGAGTTGCGCAGCCGCAGCCAGCTCACCCCGGAAGCCGCGGCCGAACTCGCGGCTGAAGTCAAGCGCGCGGTCGCCGAAGCGAACCGTCACCGCGGTAAGGCGCCGTGAGGGTGGGTGCGGAGCCCATCATCGTCGACACCAACATTCTCTTTTCTGCGCTGCTTAGTACCGAGAGCACCTTCGGGCGATTGCTTATCCGCGCAGGGCGTGACTTTTTCATCTGCGAAACCACACTCACAGAGCTGTTTCGCCGAAAAGAGAAACTGGTTCGCGGGGCGAGGATGGATGAGGCCGAACTCGTCATGGCCTACCATCTGCTCCTGAAGCGGATGCAACTCTTCAGAGAAAGTCAGGTTCCAGAGCCGTGCTGGACGCGGGCACGCGAGCTATGTGCTGGCCTGGATCCCGACGACGCACCGCAAGTGGCTGTGACGCTCGCTCTGGATGGGCTGCTCTGGACGGGGGACGATGTGCTGAAAACAGGACTCCGTGCGAGGGGCTTCGACCGCTTTTTCACGTTCTGAGCGGGATGCAACTTGTCACGCAGTCGGCACGACGGCGGGAAACCATGCCAGGCGCAGCGCCGGAGCAGGGAGCATGGCAGCCAGCGTATCGGGTCGAGGAGGATGGGATGATCTGGTGATCCGTGTCCCCAAGTCGCTGGCAAACCGTGACCGGGTCCAGCGATTTCTGGATTGGGCGGAACTGGAGGATCTGGTCAGCCGCAGCCAGCTCACGGAAGAGGTGGCGCGGGAGCTGGCTGATGAGATCGATCGCGCGGTGTGGGAGAAGGCTCGCCACCGCGTGAGCGCGGCTCGATAGCACTCCGGCGCCCCTGGGGCATGGAGGGGAACGACGGATGCGGGGTCCGGGTTCGACGCCTGGGCCCCGCTGCGCACCCGGCTCTGGGGTGTGACGATCGCGGAGGAGCGCACCGCACCATCCACTCACGCACTCACGCACTGCCCACTTTCGCACTTTCGTGCTCTCGCACTTTCGCACTTGCCGTTCGGGAACGAATCGTGCTTCGCTGCCGGGGAAAGCGGCCCCCTGCGGGGCCCCCACGGCATCGTCTCCGGCACCCGCCCCGGTGGCAGGCGCACCTTACGCCGTACCCGCAGCCGCCGCCCGTACCTGACACACGCAGTTGAGCGACACCATCCGCACCCACGCCAACGGCACCGCACTGGCCGCCGATCCCCTGCAGGTACGGGCCAACAAGCTCGACCTGCTGGAGCGGCTGGCGGACGCCCTGGCGCACGAGATCAAGAACCCGCTGCACTCCATGGTCATCAACCTGGAGGTGCTCAAGCGGCGGCTGTCTCGCGCCCCGGCCGAAGGCGGTGACGTTCTGCGCTACGCCACCGTCCTTGGCGAGGAGCTGGAGCGGGTGAGCCAGCGCATCGAGCTGCTGCTGCGCCTGTCGCGCCCGGAGCGCGGCGAGCCCGAGGAAACCACCCTCACCGAGC
>DASTNU010000627.1:0-3825 GCA_035720605.1 Longimicrobium sp.
TGCACCGACACCGGGCCCCGCAGTCCCAGCTGGATGAGCTCCACGTACCCGCCGATGGCGTTCAGCGGCGTGCGCAGCTCGTGGCTCATGCTGGCCAGGAACTGGCTCTTGGCCTGGTTGGCCGTCTCCGCCTCGCCCCGCGCGGCGCGCTCCGCCTGGTACAGCCGCGCCCGCTCCAGCGCGCTGGCGCAGTGCCGGGCCAGCGTCTCCAGGAACACCTCCACCCCGGCGTCGAACGCCTGCGGCTCCGCGAAGCTGAAGCCCAGCGCCCCCAGCGCCCTGCCGTCCGCCAGGATGGGGACCGTGGCGAACCCTTCGTACCCCGACTGCGCCGCGGCCGCGGCGGCGCGGGGAAAGCGCGCCCGCCACTCCGCCGTGTCGCTCACCAGCACCGGGCGCAGCCCCAGCACCGCGTCGGACATCGGCGCGCCGGCGCGGAGGGGAAAGCGGCGGAATTGCTCCTCCAGCGCCGGCGGATAACCGTGGATCCCGGCGGTGGCGAACGCGGCGCCGTCCTCGTCCAGCAGCGCCATGGAGCCGGCCTGCGCGCCCATGGCCCGCATCCCGTGCGTCACCCCCACCTCCGCCACCTCCTCCGGCGACAGCGCGCGCGCCATCCGCCCCGCCACCTCCAGCAGCCGCTGCGCCCGCTCCGCCGCCCGCTCGGCGGCCGCGCGCGCCTCGCGCTCCGCCCCGTGCAGCCGCGCGTTCTCGATGGCCACCGCCGCCCACCCCGCGATCCCCACGGCCACCCGCTCCGCCCGCGCGGTGAAGACGTCCAGCTGCGCGTGGCCGAAGAAGAGCCCGCCCAGCACCTCGCCGGTGCGGCCGACCACGGGGACGGCCAGGTAGCTGCGCACGGGGAGGTGCCCCGGCGGCATGCCGTGGTACGGCGCGCTCTTCCCGTAGCGCCGGTCGCGGGTGATGTCGCCGCTGCGCACCACCCCCTCGCCGTGGAAGGTGGGGGCGAAGACGGCGGTGTTGCGCGGCATGGGAAAGCGCTCGAACGCCTCGCGCGGGGCTCCGGAGAGGGTGTACAGCGTGTACGACTCGCCCGCCTGGTCCAGAACGTTGTAGAAGAACGCGCCGAACTGGGCGCCGCTGAGCGCCGTGGCCTCGTCCGTGGCCGCCTGGACGATGCGGCCCAGCTCCGTCTCCCGCGTGAGCGACACGCCGATGCGGTGCAGCGTGTCGACCAGCCGCGCCTCGTCCTCCAGCGCGGCCTGCACGGCGGCGTTGGCGGCGGCCAGCTGCTCGTTGGTGGCCTCCAGCTCCTCGGCCATGGCCTGCGCCTCGGCCATCTGCTGCTGCAGCTCCGCCGCCTGGTCCTGCAGCTGCGCGGCGAGCTGCGAGGCGTCGTCCGCGTGCGCCTGCGCCTGCGCCCGCTGCCGCTCCGCTTCGTCCTCGGCGTCGTGGCGCTCCTGCACGTCGTGCAGGGTGCCAGCCCACTCGCGCACGCCGCCGTCGGCGTCCAGCACCGGCACGCCGCGGGCCTCGTACCAGCGGTAGCCGCCGTCCGCCAGCCGCAGCCGGTACACCGCCCGGTAGGGGCGCCGCTCTCCGTGCGCCCCCCACCACGCCTGCAGGGTGGCCTCGCGGTCGTCGGGGTGGATGGCGTCCACCCATCCGGCGCCGCGCACCTGCGCCAGGCTCTGCCCGGTGAGCCGGCGCCAGACGGGCATGTCCTCCACCATCCCGCGGGCGTCGGTGGTCCACACCATCACCGCGTCGCTTTCCACCAGCGCCCGCAGCCGTGCGTGGCTGCGCAGCACCTCGCCCACGTCCAGGGCGGCGGTCTCGCCGGGTCCGGCGGCGTCGGGCTCGGCGCGGCTCATGGGGAGGTCAGGCGAGGAAGTACCACGGTCAGACGCCGTCCGGCCGCAGGACGGGAACCATCCACCCGCGGAGCCGCGCGGGGACGCCGCGCGGGCTGGGCAGCACGGTCACCGGCTCGTGCAGCCAGACGGTGCGGGCGTCGCGGTGCAGCATCTCGTCCAGCGGCGGCAGCAGAACGGCGAGCATCAGGTTTGTCCTACGTTGCGGGTCCGGTCACGCCCCCTAGCAATCGCCACGCCACCTGCGGCGGCCCGCGTCGATGCAAGGCGGGCGGCGGACGTCTCCCCTGCGACGAGCGCCGCCGCGATCGCGCCCCTGAACTGCGTCGGCCGGGTGGCGGCGGGCCGGCGCGCCGGCGGAAACAGTCCAGCGGGGACGCGCATTCCCGGGGGGAACACTTGCCGTGGGTGGCCTGTCGATTGCATCCTCCTTGGCCGATTGGCCTTCGCGCATCCAGCCCCCCGGCCGGTGCGCGGGCAGCCGCCGTTTTCCAGGCGCTCACCGGATCCGCTTGAGAGCCGTATCGTCCCACCCCCTCGCGGGGAAGGGACCACGCCGCCGCTCGCACCTGCCGGCGCCGCCCCGCGGGGCGGGCGCCGGCTCACGGATTTCCCCCACGTTCCACCACGCAGGAGCCTGACCCGTGCCCCAGGGTGACGACCGCAACGACGTGAACCCGCCCGCCGCCCGCGAGGACGGCGGCGCGGTCCCCGCACCCCGCCGCAGGAGCGCCCGCCCCGCGGCCTCGCCACCGCCCGCGCCCGATGCGGCCCCGCCGGCGACGGCCGAGGCCGCGCCTTCCGAGGCGCCGGCCCCGGAGGCACCGGCGGCGGAGACGCCGCCCCCGGCCGTGGTGCGCCGCGGACGGCCGCGCTCGGCCGCGGCGGTGGGGAACGGCGGCGGCGACGGTCCGGGCGGCGACGGCGCCACGCCGGACGCCGGCGTGCCGGTGGCCGCGGCGGAGACGGAGACGCCCGCCGCGCGGGTGCCCGCCCCGCGTGCCCGCGCCCGTGCCGCCGCGGGCGCCGCCGCGTCCCCGGCCGCCCCGCCGGCCCGCGCGCGCGGACGCCGCGCTTCGGCGGACGTGCTGGACGTGGAGCTGGGCGACGGCGACGGCGAGGGCGGCCCCGGGCGGGCGGCCGAGCGGCGCGAGCTGCGCCGGCTCCTCCTTTCCCTGCGCGCCCTGCGCAGCGGCGACTTCTCCATCCGCCTTCCCGACGTGTACGGCGACCCGCTGATGGAGGAGATCGCCGACACCTTCAACGACATCGCCCAGCTCAACCAGCGCGTCTCGGAGGAGATCAACCGGGTGAGCAACACGGTGGGGCGGCAGGGGCAGATGACCGACCGCGCTTCCATCGGCCCCGTGGGCGGCGGGTGGAGCAGCAAGATCAACTCCGTCAACCAGCTCATCAGCGACCTCATCACCCCCACCACCGAGGTGGCGCGCGTGCTGAGCGCCGTGGCCCGGGGCGACCTGGCGCAGAAGATGGCGCTGGAGATCGACGGCAAGCCGGTGCAGGGCGAGTTCCTGCGCATCGCCACCACGGTGAACACCATGGTGGACCAGCTTTCCGCCTTCTCGTCCGAGGTGACGCGCGTGGCCCGCGAGGTGGGCACGGAGGGCGTGCTGGGCGGCCAGGCGGAGGTGCCCAACGTCTCCGGCACCTGGAAGGACCTGACGGACTCCGTGAACTTCATGGCGTCCAACCTCACCGGGCAGGTGCGCAACATCGCCCTGGTGGCCACGGCCATCGCCAACGGCGACCTGAGCCAGAAGATCACGGTGGACGTGAAGGGCGAGATGCTGGAGCTGAAGAACACCATCAACTCGATGGTGGACCAGCTCTCCGCCTTCGCCAGCGAGGTGACGCGCGTGGCCAAGGAGGTGGGGACGGAGGGGCGGCTGGGCGGCCAGGCGCGGGTGGAGGACGTGGCGGGCGTGTGGCGGGACCTGACGGACAACGTGAACCAGCTGGCCGGCAACCT
>DASTNU010000628.1:0-5774 GCA_035720605.1 Longimicrobium sp.
GCACGACGGCCAGCCGGCCGGCGCTGATGGTGCTTTCCGACAACTGGTACAAAGACTGGCACGCCACCGTGGACGGCCGCGAGGTGCCGATCCACCGGACCAACCACACCTTCCGCGGCGTGGTGGTCCCGCAGGGCGAGCACACCGTGGAGTTCACCTTCCGGCCGGCGCAGCTGCGCACGGGCTTCACCCTCTACCTGGCGGGATTCGCCCTGCTGGCGGCGTACGGGCTCTGGCTGCTCCTCCGCTCCCGCCGCCGCAGGAACGGCGACGGCGAGCCCGCGCCGGCCCCGGCGGCGGACGCGTGAAGCCCGGCTGGCGGCGGCTCCTCGGCGCGCTGCTGATCGGCGCGACGGCGTGGTGGCTGGGGCGGCTGATCGCGGACAACTGGGCGGAGCTGCGCCGCTTCGACTGGCGCGCGGACCCCGCCCTGCTGGCGGCCAGCGTGGCGGCGCACGTGCTGGTGCTGGCGTGGGGGGTGTGGGTGTGGAGCCGGGTGCTGCGGCGCTTCGAGCACCCGCCGGTGCGGCTGGGGACGCTGCAGCGCATCTGGTTCCTCAGCAACCTGGCGCGCTACGTCCCGGGAAAGGTCTTCCAGTTCATCGCCGTGGCGCAGCTGAGCCGCGGCGCCGGCCTTTCCGGGGCGGTGCTGCTGACGGCCATGCTGGTGCACACGGGGATGGCGCTCCTTTCCGCCGCCGTCGTCGCCGCGTGGACGCTGGCGGGCGGGATCGTGCACGGGGTGGACCCGCGGCTGCCTGCCCTGGCCGCGACGGCCGGCGCCGCGCTCCTCGTCCATCCCGCCTTCCTCAACCGCCTGCTGGGCGCCATCCCGCGCCTGCTGAAGAAGCAGGTGATCCGCTGGAACGCGACGTGGACCGACGGGCTGGCGCTGCTGGGGCTGTCGGTCGTCAGCTGGACGCTGTACGGCGTGGCGTACCACCTGTTCGTCGCGTCGCTGACGGACGTGCCGTGGCGGCTGCTGCCGCAGATGGCGGGGGTGAACGCGCTGTCGTTCTTCATCGGCTACGCGTCGCCGCTGCCGGGCGGGGCAGGACTGCGCGAGATCTCGATGACGGGACTGCTGCAGCCCTACCTTCCCGCCGGCGTGGCGGCGGTGCTGGCCATCGCCTCGCGCCTGTGGACCATCGCCGCGGAGCTGATTGGCGGGACCGCGGCGGCCCTGCTGGTGCGGAAGGATCGGGACGTGGGGGACGATGGATCGGAGGCGGACGACGCGGCACCGGTGCCGGATGATGCCGGCGAGGTGCCGGTGCCGCAGCAGCCGTGAGGTGCAGCCGGCATCACCCCTGAGCGGGTGAACCCGCCGCAACGACAGCGGAAAGCCCCGCAAACTGCGCGGGGCTTCATCTGCAAAACAGCCCGGATTGTCATTCCGAGGAAACCTACCGTCCGCACCTGGTGGCCGGCCCTGGAGCACCCGGGCGGCTGAAGCCGCGGCTGGAACAGCGGAAAGCCCCGCAAACTGCGCGGGGCTTCAACTCCTCGGGATATGGCTCCTCTACCTCGAAGTCCTGAGCCGTGAAAGAGACGTCTCCTGACTCCACGGGGGAGATGGGGGAGATCGGCGTATCCCGCTCGAATCCACTCAGAACCGGATGCTCACCACCAGTCCGGGCGAGTTGGACGTCACGGTGGGGGCGATGGAAAAGCCGCCCGGCGTGGGCGCATCGCGCCAGCGCTCACGCGGAAACAACGCGCCAGCCAACCCTCCGCCCAACGCGCCGCCGATCACCCCGATGATCACGTTCTCGCCGGTGGAGCGGGTGTCGTCCTTCAGGTACGTAAGGCTGGCCGCCACACCGGTGCCGATGCCCGCGGCGGCGCCCAGCCCCGCCGGCGCACAGCAGTACGCACGCGATGAAGAGGAATCGCATCGTTGGTTCGAGAGAGGGTTGAAAGACCTGATTCTTCGGCGGGATCTGGATCAGCCGCGGAACTATATGGTGTTTATCTGTTCCCCTACCAGGGAGCACGTGCCGGAACGCCGGAGCTGTGCGGCGCGGGGCGCGTTTGGCGCAAGAGTGGCGCGCGGCGACGGGGCGTGCTTACATTGGCCGGCGTCAGTGGACCTGGAACAGATGATCATCGGACAATCACGATGCTGGACGAGCTGAAGAACAAGCTGGCCGAAGAGATCGAGCGCCTTATGCACGAGCTGCAGGTGGTGCTGCCGCAGGCGATCAAGAAGGCGGTAGAGCACGGCGACCTGCGCGAGAACTCGGAGTACAAGGCCGCCCTGGAGCGGCAGCAGATCGTGCAGGCGCGGCTGAACCACCTTACCCGCCGCGCGGCCGAGCTCTCCAAGATCGACCTGTCGGAGATCCCCGCCGACCGCGTGGGCTTCGGCAGCCGCGTGACGGTGGTGGACATGCGCACGCGCGAGGAGGAGACGTACACGCTGGCGTTCGGCGACTTCATCGACATCGACAGCGGGCAGATCTCCATGGCGTCGGCGCTGGGGCAGACGCTGATGGGGCGCCGGGCCGGCGAAAAGGTGAGCCTGCAGCTCCCCCGCGGCGAGCGCAAGCTGCTCATCAAGGAGGTGCAGACGCTGCCGCAGATGGTGCAGGCGCCGGCGGAGTAGCGCCCTTCCCCGCCCCGCGCGACGAAGCCCCGGCCCTGTGATCAGGGCCGGGGCTTCGCGCCGTTCGGCATCATCCCGTGACCAGCGACTGCAGAAGTCGCCGCAACAAACTGCGCGCTGCCGCCACTGTCATTCTTGAGGGAGCGCCCGCGCGAAACCGCACGCTGCATGTCGCCTGCGGCGCGACCGGAGAATCTGGTTGCCCCTCGCGTGGAACCTTGCCCGGGCGTTAGCCCCGGGGATGCGCGGGCGAAGATCCTGCCGTCTGGCAACCAGATTCTTCGGTCGGCGCGCCGGCATCCTGCAGGGTAAAGGTGCAGCGCGGCGCCTCCCTCAGAATGACAGCCGGGGAGGGTTGGACCTCGAAAATCACTCCAGCGGCGCCAGCTCCGTCACGTGGTAGCGGGTGCCGGCGTCGTTGGCGAGCGTGCCGATCTCCGCGACGGTCGGGTAGCCGAGCGTGGGGTGGTACTCCACGTCCGTGTGCTCTCCGCCGGCCTGCGCCTGGAGGATGCGGTCGAACAGCTCGTCCACCGTCATCGGGTCGACGATGGCGTCCTGGCCGGCGGGCTGGCCGCTCTGCGGGTCGCGCAGCTCGGCGATGCGGCCGTCGCGCACGATCACCACCACCGGTCCGCGGCCCAGGCAGAAGCACTCGCGCGAAAAGACGAAGCGGTAGTCGTCCAGCTGCTGCCGCGCCCACACGCGCTGCTGGGCTGCCGCATCCCCGGCCCCGCCTCCGGAGACGGCGGGAGGGACGCAGGCGGCCAGCGCGAGGGCGAGAAGGAACCAGGTGCGTCGGATCATCGGGAATCGCTGGAGCGAGGAACGTGTGGGCGAACGAAGCGCGCGCGCCGATGTTCGCATCGCCGCGTGCTCGCGCCGGTTTCCCGGAGTTTATCGGCGGTCAGATTCCTCCGCCAGCGGTCAATCGACCCGGTGCAGGCCGACGACCTCGTAGACCACGCCGCCATCGTCCGGCGTGTTGTCCAGATCGGCGTACAGCGGATAGCCGAGCCTGGGGTGGTAGCGAACCTCGTCTATCTCGCCCCGCTCCCGGGCCCCGCGGATGAATTCGAACAGCTGGTCCATGGTCACTGCCTCTCTCCACCGCTCCTGCGGCAGCACCTCACCGCTCTCCACGATGCGCGCGTCCACCACCTCCCCGTCGCGCACCTCCACCGCGAGGAAGTCCCGATACCTGCAGTAGCAGAATGCCCTGAGCTCGAAGCGGTAGTCGTCGATCCCATGCCGCTCCCAGATCTGGCGGTTCACCTCCAGGGCGTGGACAGGGTCCGTGGGAGAGTCGCACGCGGCCAGGGCGAGCGCCAGGAGCAGCGGTGGGATGCGGCGGATCATGGGACGACACCTCCGGTTCGAGCGTTCCAGCTGGACCGAACGCCAGTGCGTGAGTCAGTCGATTTCCCGCAGGTCGTCCAGGGTGTACGAAACGCCCGCGTCGTTCGCCAGCGTGCCGATGACGGCGCGCATGGGATATCCCAGCGTGGGGTGGTACGAGGCCTCGTTGTACTCTCCCTGCGCCTGAGCCTGGTCGATGCGGTCGAATAGCGCGTCCACCGTCGGAATCTCGTCCCACCGCTCGCGTGCCACCAGCCGCCCGCTCTCCAGCTCGCGCACGTCCGAGATCCGCCCGTTGCGCACCTCCACCCGCAGCGCCGGCAGCTCTGTGCAGAAGCAGGTGCGGCCGAAGGAGAAGCGGTAGTCGTCGATTCCCTGCCGCTCCCATACCTGGCGCTGCACCCGGGGATCGCCCGGTACCGGCGTGGCGGAGTCGGTGGGGAGGCCGCACGCGGAGAGCGCGAGGGCAGCCAGGAGCAGGATGCAACGGATCATCACGGGTTCTGTCAGCGAGTGGATCGATCGTGCGGACAGAGAAACGCGCGGCGGCGTCCCATCCGGACACCGCCGCAGATTCCCCAGCGCCATGGCGGAGAGGATTCTCTCGTCTCGCCAAGGCAGCTGGCCACCGTTCGCGCCGCCTGAGCAGACCCACCGGGTTTTCCGGAAACGATTGTGCTTATCGGAGCGGGGTTTGCACCGGTGCAGGCCGTGGTTTTCGGTACCGTCATACGGTGTAAACAACCAGTTCATATCGTACTCAGTAAACTAAAAATTATTTCACAGGTCTTTTCACGAGAAAAAGTCCTTGCCTTGCAATTGTTTATTAACGTAATGTTCTTCTGTAACCGGTTGGATTGCGTGCAGGAAACATTGCAGTCGGAGCGATCGTGCAGTCCTCATTTCAAAGGAGCCTCACAATGTGTATCGGATGGATGTGTCGAAGAATCGGCGTAGCCCTGCTGCTCCTCATTCCGGCGTGCAGAGGCGCATACGCCCAGGCACAGGCAGATGCCTCATGTACCTCCCCTCAAAACTCTGTCGATTCTGATTCGCTCACCTCTGCGGGAATGGATGGCTGCGTAATCCAGCGGAGGCCGGCGGAGCAGGACACCGTGCTGCGAAACCTGATCGACCGTCTCGCGGTGCTGGATGAAGTCGACATGAGTCCGTTACCCCTCGGCATACCGGGTGGTGGTTTGACGACACCTACGGCCTCCGGGGCCAGTTGGGGAGATTTCGGGATTGGATTCGGGTTCCGGCCCCGGCTGCGCTATGGGAACGGGGCCGACGGCGCCATAGGCGGGGTAATGGGTTTTGGCAACCCGATGTCCGTGGGGCTCGACGTTGGAGTGACCGTTCTCGACGTGAGGAGCTCAAGAGAAGGTCGCGGGGGATTCGGGAGGCGAGGGACCTTTACGTTCAAGGCTCATCGCCTGCTGGCGGAGGAACTATCTGTTGCCGTTGCCGTTGAGAATGCGTTGACCTGGGGAGGCACGAATGCTCCGCGCGGTGTCTACGCAGTGGCGACCAAGCGGTTCCGGCTCGCTGATTCCTATCGCGTTCCGTTCAGTCGACTCTGCATCTCTCTCGGCGTGGGTACCGGGCGTTTTCGTACGGAGCGGCAGGTGGCGCGGCAGGAGGGTACGGTAGGATTGTTCGGAAGCGCTTCGGTCACCCTCTCTCGTGCCCTGGTGGCAACCATCGAGTGGACGGGGCAGGATGTGGGGATCGGCGCCTCGCTGGCACCCTTCAGCGGCGCACCACTGAACGTTACGGTCGGCATTCTGGACGTTGCGGGGATTGC
>DASTNU010000629.1:0-2173 GCA_035720605.1 Longimicrobium sp.
GCCGGGGAACGACGGGGTGTCGTCCACGGCGATGGTGGCCAGCGGAGCGACGGTGCTGCTGTTCACCACGGGCCGGGGCACGCCGCTGGGCTTTCCCGTGCCGACCATCAAGATCAGCAGCAACCGCCACATCGCGGAAAGGAAGCCGCACTGGATCGACTTCGACGCGGGTGCGCTGCTGGAGGGCACCGCGACGATGGACGCCCTGGCGGACGAGCTGTTCGCGCGGGTGCTGCAGGTCGCCTCGGGGGAGCGGACGAACAACGAGGTGCACGGCTACCGCGAGATCGCCATCTGGAAGGAAGGCGTGACGCTCTGATTCTCTCGCGCAGGCCGATTCTCAAAGAAATTGGCTCACGCAGAGCAAGCAGAGGAAACAGGGGGAAGAGATGAGAGGTTCATCGGAGCAGTTCGCTGCTTCCTCTGCTTCCTCTGCGTGAGACCAGATCTTTTGACCTGAGTGAGCACAAAAGCCTGATGTCGCTGCCGCTGCTGAACCGCGCTCTCGTCCAGTCCAAAGCCTTCCAGGCGCGGACGGACGTCGGCGTGCCCGCGCCGGGGCTGCTGGAGCTCCCCGAGCGCGCGGTGCAGTTCGGCACGGGCGCGTTCCTGCGCGGGTTCGTGGAGCCGCTCCTGGACGAGGCCAACCGCGCCGGCCGCTTCAACGGGCGCGTGGTGATGGTCGGCAGCACCGGCAGCGGCCGCGACCGGGTGCTGGCGGAGCAGGACGGGCTCTACACCCTCTCCGTGCAGGGGATCGACGGCGGCGCGGAGGTGCACGAGCAGCGCGTCATCGGCTGCGTGAGCCGCGCCCTCAGCGCCCGCGACGAGTGGGACGCGGTGCTCGCCGTCGCCCGCGATCCCGGCATCGCGCTCGTCTTCAGCAACACCACCGAGGTCGGGATCGTGCTGGACGAGGGCGACCGGCCGGATCTCTCGCCGCCGCGCTCCTTTCCCGGCAAGCTCACCCGCTTCCTCCTGGAGCGCGCCACCGCGTTCGATTTCGATCCCGCGCGCGGCGTGGTCGTCCTTCCCTGCGAGCTGATCGACGACAACGGCGACAGGCTGCGCGAGATCGTCCTGGCCCTGGCCGCGCGGTGGGCGCTGGACCCGCGCTTCGCGGAGTGGATCCGTGCGGCGGTGCCCTTCGCCAGCACGCTGGTGGACCGCATCGTCCCCGGCACCCCCGGCCCCGCCGACCTCGCCGCGGCAGAGGCGGAGCTGGGATACCGCGACGGGCTGCTGACGGTGGCGGAGTCGTACCGGCTCTTCGCCATCCAGGGGGATGACGCGCTCCGCGCGCGGCTGCCGTTCGCCGGGCTGCCGGGCGTGGTCGTCACCGGGGACGTGGCGCCCTACCGCGAGCGCAAGGTGCGGATGCTGAACGGCGCGCACACCGCCACCGCCTGCGCCGCCCTCCTCTGCGGCTGCGAGACGGTGCTGGATGCCCTGCGCCACCCGCTGCTCGGCCCCTTCCTCCACCGCGTGATGCTGGACGAGATCGTCCCCACGCTGGACGCGCCGGGAAGCGAGCGGTACGCGCACCAGGTGCTGGACCGCTTCGCCAACCCGTACCTGCGCCACGCGCTCGTCGACATCACCCTGCAGCAGACGATGAAGATGCGCGTCCGCGTGGTGCCGACGATCCTGCGCTGCGCGGAGCGGAACGGGCGGGCGCCGGAGGCGCTGGCGTTCGGGTTCGCGGCGTACCTGCGCTTCGTGTGGGAGGGGCGCGGGCTGGCGGACGACCAGGCGGAGCGGGTGCGGGCGCATCGCGCGAGCCACGCCGCGGACCCCGAGGCGGCGGCCACCGCCTGCGCCGACGCGGAGCTCTGGGGCGCCGACCTGTCGCGCGTCCCCGGCTTCTGCGCCGCGGTATCGGGCGCACTGGCAGGGATGCGCCTCCTCGGCGTCGCGGAGGCGCTGGAGCAGCACCTGGGCGCCGCCGCCCGCGCCGCGTGAATGGCCGAGAACCGCGGCGCGCGGACTCCGCCCCGGTTGTCATCCTGAGGGGAGCGCCCCGCGCGGCACTCCGGCGGGGCAGGATGCATGGGGCGCGACCAGAGGATCTGGTTGCGCCGCGCACGGCACCCTCCCGTGCACGACCCGCCGTCGGCCGGGGTGCGAGGGCGGAGTCCCTGCACTCCGGCAACCAGATTCTTCGGCCGGCGCC
>DASTNU010000630.1:0-12222 GCA_035720605.1 Longimicrobium sp.
CAGGAGCCCCGTCTTGCCTCCTCCCCCAGGGTCGAGCTCGCATCCGGCCCGCGCCACACGGGGGCGCGAGTGGCTGGTCTTCGCCGTCGCCGCCGCCGTGCTCCTCGCCTGCGCGGTCGCGGTGGGGCGAATTCCGGAGGACGTCTTCGTTCCCAGCCGCGGCGCGTTTGCGCCGCCGGTGCTGGGCGGCATCCTGCTGCTGGGCGCGGGCGGAATGTGGCTCGCGCTGCGCACCGGGCTGGTGCGGGACGACGCGTCCGTCGGATTCGCGCGACGCTGGATGGTGCCCGCGCTGGCCGGCGCGGCGTTCGGCGTGATGACGGAGAACCGGATGCAGCTTGGCTGGGACCAGATCCGTGAGCAAGCAGAGAGGATTTCCCTCGCCGAACTCACCACGGACCGCGCATCGGTCCTGCAGACGAAGGCAGAGCGCGATCTATTGAATTGTTGCAAGGTCCCGCTGCCTCCTCAACTCCTGCAAGTCACACCAGAGTAAGCGCTTAGATGACAGGAGGCCGCTCCGGGCGTGTTGTACACGCGCTCGGAGCGGCCTCGCCGTATCCTCCTGTGGCACAATCGATTACGTAGAGCGTGTCACGTGCCACTGTCGAACGCCTGCTGCGTGAGCCAATTCTTTTTGCGGATCCGGTATTACTCTACCCGCACCGGCGGCTCCGCGTCCAGCGTCTCCGCGGCCCAGGCGCGCATCCGCAGCCCGCGCATCCGCTCCAGCGTGGCGTCCCGCGCCTCGTCCCCGTCGAACACGCCGAAGACGCTGGAGCCGCTCCCCGCCATCATCGCGATCCGTGCGCCACCCTGCCGCAGCGCGGAGGTAGCGAGGTGGATGAACGGGATCTCCTCCGCCACCACCTCCTCGAAGTCGTTTTCCGCCAGCGGCGCGACCGCATCCCAGCTGGACAGCCGATCCAGCGGGATGGACCGCGACTCCGGCGCATACCCGCCGCCGCGCCGCGCCGCCAGCCGCCGGAACGCCTCCGCCGTCGGCATCGCCACGCCGGGATGGGCGACGATCGCGGGGCGAGGCGACAGCGGGGGGAGCGCCAGCAGCCGCTCGCCGCGGCTCCACGCCAGCGCCAGCGGCGATCCGCAGAGAAAGAAGGGCACGTCGCTCCCCAGCTCGGCGGCCATCCGCAGCAGCGCGGCGCGATCGAACGTCTCGCCGTGCAGCGCGTTCAGCGCCCGCAGCGTCGCCGCGCCGTCGGACGAGCCCCCGCCCAGCCCCGCGGCGGAAGGGATCTTCTTGACGAGATGGATGTCGATCGCCGGCGCCTCGCCCAGCGCGGCGTGGAAGAGCGTCGCCGCGCGCACGCAGAGGTTGCGCTCCGCCGGCCCCGTATCCACCCCGCCCTCCACGTGCAGGCGGATACCGGGCGCGCCACGGCGCACCGTCACCGTATCCGCCAGCGACAGTGCGCAGAACAGCGTCTCGAGGGAATGGTAGCCGCTCTCTTCGCGCGAGAGGATGCGCAGGAAGAGGTTGATCTTCGCGGGGGCCGCGGCCTCCGCGGCGTCAGGCCGGGCGGGCACCGGGGTCCAGCGACGGATCGCTCTCCACCGCCTCCTCCACCCGCTCCTCGCTGCGCCCCAGGTCGCGCCAGCGGACGTTGATGCGCGCCGCGTAGTACATCCCCAGCGCCGTCACCGTGAACCAGCCGCCCAGGTGCAGCCCGATGGCGAACGAGACGGCGCGCGACGCATCCACCCCCCACAGCCCCAGCCCCCACACGCTCGCCGCCTCCCACACGCCGAAGAAGCCCGGCGCGGCCGGGATGGAAACCGCCAGCGCGATCACCGACTGCAGGAACACCGCGCCCAGGAATCCCGGCTCCGTGATGCCGAAGGCGCGAAAGGCGAGCAGGAAGGAGGTCGCCAGGAAGAACCACTGGAAGAACGCCCAGGCGACGGAGACCGCCAGCAGCCGCGGGCTGCGCAGCACGTGCAGCCCGCCCACGAACGCGTGCAGCGCGTCCACCAGCGGCCGGCGAAAGGCCTCCGGCAGCACCGCGTTCGCCACGCGCTCCGCCACGCCCACCGTCCGGCCGGGAAAGAGGGCCATCGCCAGGATGATCGCCAGCAGCACGACGGTGACCAGGGCGATCACGCGCACGGTGCCCCGCACGTCCACGCCGCCGCCGGTGACGTCGGGGAATCCCGGCATCGCCATCGATCCCAGCAGCAGCGTCAGCATCACCACGCCGTCCAGCGCGCGCTCCAGTACCAGCGACGCGAACGCCGCCGTCAGCGGGATCCTGGCCTCGCGCGCCAGCACCCAGGTGCGGGCGAACTCGCCCAGCCGCGCCGGGAACACGTTGTTCGCGCCGAAGCCGATGCAGACCCCGGCGATGCGCGGGCGGAAGGGGATGTCCGGCGCCACCGGCTGCAGCAGCGGCTTCCAGCGCAGGGCGCGCACGTGCATTCCCAGCGTGCTGACGAGCACCGCCGCCCCCAGCAGCAGCCAGTTGGCGCCGCGCAGGTTGGCCGCGACCTCGGTCCAGGTGACCTCGCGCAGCGCCCACCAAAGAAAGAAGACGGTCGCCGCGATCCCGACGACCGCCTTCAGGGATGACTTCATCTCGATTCGATTGCCTGTACGAAAGCCGGAAAAGCACCTGTCATTCCGAGGGGAGCGCCCGCGCTGGATCCGGAGGATGCGCGGAGCCTCGCGGCGCGACCGAATCTCCCGCCCCTCGCGCGGGACCCACCCCGGGCAACGCCCGGGCCTACCCGGCCGCAAGATCCTGCCGCCCGACATCCAGATTCTTCGGCCGGCGCCCACGCCTCCAGTCGTACAGAAAGCGCCAGGTGGCGCCTCCCTCAGAAAAGACAGTTGGGCCGGATCGATCGCACGCAACAACGCGCCGATCCCCTGCAAGCTATTCCCTATTCCCTATTCCCTATTCCCTATTCCCTATTCCCTGTTCCCTATCCCTATTCCCTTCCCAGTCCCAGCTCCACCAGCCCGAACAGCTCGTCCAGCGCCTCGCCCAGGGGCGTTCCGCGCCCGCCGCCCATCTGCTCCAGGCGGGCGCGCAGCGCCAGCGCCTCGCGCAGCGCGTCGTCGGGCGCGTAGAGCAGCGTCTCCACCGGCACCACGCCCTCCTCGTCCGCCTTCGGCTCCGGCGCGGGGGCGGCCGCTTCGGCCGCGGCCTGCATCTGCTCCGCCGTCTCCGCCACGGCGGTGGGTCCCGCCGGCGCGGAGGCGGCGGGGGGCGCGGGCGGCGCGCCGGGAAGGGCGTGGCGCAGCGTCCGCAGCGCGTCGCGCGCCTCGTCCGGCGTCGCGGCCGCGCGCAGGCGGTTGGCGGCCAGCTCCGCCGCCGCCGCCAGGCCGGGCACGCCGTACGTCCCCGCCAGCTCGCGCACGCTCGCCGCCAGCTCCGCGGCCTCGCGCGCCACGCGCCCAAAGCGGCGGGGCCGCGCCGGCTGGCTGGCCAGCAGCCCCTCCGCCCGGTCCAGGAAGCCCGTCGCCTCGATGCGCAGGAAGTCCTCCACCTCCGCCGTCATCCCCTCGTCGCCGGGCGCCGGCGCCATCGGCGACGACACCAGGTGCGGCCCGCCCTCGTCCGCGAACAGCCGCGTGACGGGGACCACCGCCGCGTCCTCCTCCGTCGCCGACGCCTCCTCCACCCGGTCGCGCAGCTCGCGGAAGGCCGCGAGCTCCGCCGACTCGCCCGGCGCGCGGCCGCCCTCCAGCGCCTGCGCGGAGGCGCGCAGCGCCGCGGCGCCCGCGCCCAGCAGCTCCGTCTCCTGCGCGGTGACGGCGGAGTCGCGCCCCAGCACCTCGTGCGCCGCGTCCTCGATCCCTTCCAGCACCTCCAGCACCGGCGCCAGCGCCTCCATCCCCGCCACCCCGCGCACCGGACGCATCCGCCGCAGCACCGCGCGCAGCGGCTCGCGCGCGTCCGGCGCCCCGGCCAGTTCCGCGAGCGCGCGGTCCATCTCCGCCACCACCCCCGCGATCTCGCGCCGCACGAAGTCGAAGAGCGCGTCCCCCGCCGCCGGCGCGTCGCCGCCCCGCCGCGCGCCGTGCACGTCCGCCCAGCGCTCCGCCGCGGCGCGCGCCCGCTGCTCCTCCGCCTGCCCCCACGCCCCGTGCCGCTCCACCAGCTCGCGCAGGTCGTCCGCCGTGCGGCGCGCGCGGTCGCGCACCTCCGGCGTCCACTGCAGCAGGCCGTCGCGAATGGCCCGCGCCCCGTCCTCCAGCCGCTCCGCCACCTCCGCGACCGGCCCGGCCCCGGCCAGCTGCGCGCTGCCGCGGACGCCGCGCGCCAGGCGAAAGAAGCGCACCGGGTCCGGCCGGTCGCTTCCGGCCAGCAGCGCGTCCATCTGGTCCAGGAACTCGCCGGCTTCCAGCGCGAAGTATTCGCTGAGCGGTTGGGCCATGGGGCGGGATGCGGGGGTGGGGGTCAGCGGCGGGCGCGGCGGACGACGTTGGCCATCTCGCGCACCGCCCGCTCCAGTCCGGTGAAGACCGCGCGGCTCACGATGGAGTGCCCGATGTTCAGCTCCTCGATCTCCTCGATCGCGGCCACCGGCGTCACGTTCTCGTAGGTCAGCCCGTGCCCGGCGTGGACGCCCAGGCCGAGCGAGTACCCCAGCGCCGCCGCGCGCCGCAGCCGGCCCAGCTGCTCGCGCCGCTCGGCGCCGCGCGTGTTGGCGTACTCGCCCGTGTGCAGCTCGATGGCGTCCGCGTCCAGCTCCAGCGAGGCGCGCACGCTCTGCGGGTCCGGGTCGATGAACAGCGAGGTGCGGATCCCCGCCGCCTTCAGCCGCCGGACGGCGTCGCGCAGCCCCCCGCGGGTGGCGTCGCCGAAGGTGAGCCCGCCCTCCGTCGTCACCTCCTCGCGCCGCTCGGGCACCAGCGTGGCCTGGTGGGGCCGCCACTCTTCCGCCAGCGCCAGCACGTCCGACGCCGCCGCCAGCTCCAGGTTCACCACCGTGCGCGCCGTCTCCATCAGCAGGCGCACGTCGCGGTCCTGGATGTGGCGGCGGTCCTCGCGCAGGTGCACCGTGATGCCGTCGGCCCCGCCCAGCTCCGCCAGGACGGCGGCGCGCACCGGGTCCGGCTCGTCGGTGCCGCGCGCCTGGCGCACGGTGGCCACGTGGTCGATGTTGACGTAGAGCCTCAACGCCCCTCCCCCAGCAGTGCGCCCAGCCGCTCCGCCGCCGCGGGGTCCAGCCCCGCCGCGCGCGCCAGCCGCAGGGCCTCGCGAGCGAGCAGGCAATATAGCGCCCGCTCGTCCGCCGACAACCGGGCCAGGTGCATGGCCACCGTCTCCACGTCGCCCCGGGCGATGGGGCCCGTGAGCGCCGCCGCCGGCCCCCGTGCGCCCAGGTTCTCCACCGCGCCGGCCGCCAGCGCGGCCAGCGCCGGGCGTGCCTCCGCCGCGGGCACCCCGGCCTGCTCCATCAGCCGCTCCGCCACGGAAAGGAGCGCGACCGCGTAGTTGCTGGCGAACACCGCCGCCGCGTGGTACGCCGGCTTGCCGCCGGGCGCAACGTGCAGCGCGTGCCCGCCGCACGCGCGGACGATGCGCTCCGCCAGCGCCGCCGCCGCGCCCTCCCCCTCCACCCCCCAGGTGGCGCCCGCCAGCCGCTCCGCGCCCTCGACGGGATCCGCGATCGCCGCCAGCGGATGCGCCGAGCCGACGGGGTGCCCGCGCCCGGCGAGCGGCTGCAGGATGTCGCCCGAGTGGGTCCCGCTGGTATGGAGGATGGGGATGGATGGGGGGAGGTCGATGGATGCCAGCCGCGCCGCCACCTCCGCGATGGCCCGGTCCGGCACCGCGACCACGATGGCGTCGGCGTCCGCCGGCGCGTCTTCGATGCGGGATCGATACCCGGCCGCGGGGGGATCCCCGGCGAAGAGCGGATGCGGGGGAGGGTCCGGCCTGCGCCCCGTCACCGTCAACCGCCCGGCCGCGTGCGCGCGGTGCAGCCGCAGCCCCAGCGCGAGCCCCGTCCGCCCCGCCCCGATGATCCACAGGTGCGAAGCGACGGGGCCTTGACGATCGATGTTCGATGCTGGGCTCAACCGAGTGATGTCATTCCGAGGGAGCGCCGCGCGATCATGGCGATGGGCGCGACTCCGTGGCGCGACCGAGGAATCTACCATCCGAACCGCGAGCTCCGCTCGATCGCTCCGAGCTCCGCGGCCACAGTCCGCGCAGGCGGACTTCGTGAGGTTGTAGTGGCGAATTCATTTATTCGCTCCTGGCCTGTGCGCCCGACCTGTGCGCCCATCGGCATTGATCCAACCGCCGGCGGCCGAGCCTACGGAAGGCAGGTCACCGCATACGCCAGGCAGGCGCGGACATCCTCGGGTTCCAGCTCTGGAAAATCCTCCAGAACCTCGGCTTCCGTCATCCCGCCGGCCACATGCTCAAGCACATCCTTCACCGTCATTCGCATTCCGCGGATGCACGGCTGCCCGCTGCGCTTGCCGGGCATCAACTGTGATGCGCGGGAGCAGATTCGCGCTCATCCCTCACCCCCCGCCGTACACCTTGACCCCGCGGCTGCGCAGGCGGCCGAGCGCGGCGTTGGGCAGGCGGGCGCGCAGGTGGATCTCCGTGCCGCGGTCCTCGCGCTCCAGCACCTCGCCCTCGCGGTAGATCTCCGCCAGCAGCCCCCCCGCGGACGACGAGAGGGTCAGCCGCACGTCCGGGCGCAGCTTGCGCACCTCGTCGTGCAGCAGCGCGCGCAGCGGCTCCAGCCCGCCCTCCTCCACCGTGTTGACGAAGATCGAGGGCTCCGGGAACGCCCGCTCGCGCAGCGCCTGCTCCTCGTCGTGCGTCAGCCGGTCCGTCTTGTTGAACACCAGCACCGTGGGCCGGTCGCGCAGCCCCAGGTCGGCCAGCACCTCGCGCACCACCTCCAGCTGCTCCTCCCACGCATGGTGCGAGGCGTCGATGGTGTGCAGCAGCAGGTCCGCCTCCGCCGCCTCCTCCAGCGTGGCGCGGAACGATGCCACCAGGTGATGCGGCAGCTTGCGGATGAAGCCGACGGTGTCCGTCAGCAGCACCTCGGCCCCCTCGCCGACGTCGATGGCGCGCGTGGTGGGGTCCAGCGTGGCGAACAGCCGGTCCTCCACGAACACCTCCGTCCCGCTCAGCCTGCGCAGGATGGACGACTTGCCCGCGTTGGTGTAGCCCACCAGCGAGGCGCGCATCTGCCCCTCGCGCCCCTTGCGCTGCGTCTGGCGCTGCCGCGCGATGTGCTCCAGCTCGCCCTTGAGCCGCGTGATGCGGTGGTCGATGAGCCTGCGGTCCGTCTCCAGCTGCGTCTCGCCGGGGCCGCGCATGCCGGGGCCGGAGCGCGAGCGGGAGAGGTGGCTCCACATCCGCGTCAGGCGCGGCCGCATGTACTGCAGCTGCGCCAGCTCCACCTGCGCGCGCGCCTCGCTGGTGCGCGCCCGCGTGGCGAAGATGTCCAGGATGAGCTCCGCGCGGTCCATGATGCGCGTGCCCACGATGCGCTCCAGGTTGCGCCCCTGCGCCGGCGAGAGCTCGTCGTCGAACAGGATGAGCGTGGCGCCCTCCGCCTCGACGAACTGCTTGAGCTCCTCCGCCTTTCCCTCGCCGATGAAATACTTGTGATGCGGGTGGTCCAGGCGCTGGACGAAGCTGTCCAGCACCTCCACCCCCGCCGTGTCGGCCAGGCGCTCCAGCTCCTGCAGGTGCTCCTCGGTGACCTCCGCCGTCTGGGACTTCGGCGGCGCGCCCACCAGGACCGCCTTCTCCCGCGGCGCCTCCAGCTCGATCAGTTCTCGCGTGCTGATGGGATCCTCTCGTCAGGTCTACAGGTCTTCGGGACTGAGCCCCGTATGCTTCGCGATCTTCGCCAGGATGCGCGGCCCCAACTCCTCGCCGTCATGGTAGGCGAAGACGTAATTCGACCAGCCGGGTCGCGAAAGCGTGCGATGGGAACCCCGTTCTCGTTCGATCGACCATCCGATGCGCAGCAACGCGGAAAGCACACGCCTTGCCTTTGCAGATGGCCATTCGCTCATGCCGCGGCGAACGTGAGGCTCACCAGATCCGCCGTTTCTTCACCGTGCTCGATCCGATCAGCGATTACGTGCAAAGCAAGGGCTTTCGCTTTCGAGATCGCCTCCGAGCGCGTGCTCCCGTAAACGATCACTCCCGGGAGAGCGGGCACCTCCGCAATCCAGCGTCCGTCGATTTCGCGATCCAGTTCGATGCTGACGTTCATGCTCCCTTCGGTAGGTTCCGGTGACTACGATAACTTACGACGATCACAGCCGGCCGAGCGCCTTCAGGTTCGCAATGTCTTTCTCGAGATCTTCCACGTACAGGTTCAGCGGAATGTCACGGCTGGCAAGCAGGTGCTGGAACTGAATCTTCCGCATGTCGGCGAGTTCCGCGGCCTGCCCGAGGCTGAGCTTCTCGCGCTGGTATAGAGCAACCGCCAGCTCAGTGGCGATCTCCTGCTGCGTCATGTTGGTAGAGAACAGCAGGTCCGTCGGAAACGTCACGGTTGTCATCATGCCTCCCTGTCCAGAGCGTAGCCCTCCGACAATCTACACGCCGGCAAGCTCCTCGCCCACCCTCTCCCAGGCGGCGTAGGACTCGGCGAGCTCGGCGGCGAGCTGCTCGCGCTCGGCGGCGAGGGCGGCGGGGCGGGTGATGTCGGCGTCGGCGGCGTAGAGGGACGGGTCCGCCAGCGTGGCCTCGATCTCGGCGACGCGCTCCTCGATCTGGCCGATGCGCCGCTCCAGCTCCTGCTGCTCGCGCTCGCGGCGGCGGATCTCGTTCTTGGAGAGCGTGGTCGTCCGCGGGCTGTCCGATCCGGACGACGGCTGCGCGGCGAGCTTCGGCTCCGCGGTGCGGGCCAGGACGGCGGTGGCGGCGGACTCGGCCCTGTGGCGCACGCTCCAGTCCAGCCAGTCGTCGAAGCCGCCGGGATAGTCCACGAAGCGGCCGTCCTCGTACGCCCACACCCGCGTGGCGATGGCGGAAAGCACTGCCCGGTCGTGCGAGATCAGGATCACCGTCCCGTCGTACCCCTCCAGCGCCTCCTCCAGCACCTCCCGGCTCTCGATGTCCAGGTGGTTCGTGGGCTCGTCCAGCAGCAGCAGGTTGGCCTTCTGCAGGGTGATCCTGGCCAGCGCCACGCGCGCCTGCTCGCCGCCGGAAAGGTCGCCCACGCGCGCTTCCTGCTCGTCGCCGGAGAAGAGAAAGCGGCCCAGGTGGCTGCGCAGCTCGGGAAAGGTGAGCGACGGCGCCGCCTCCGCCACCTCCTCGCGGATCTTCTTCCCGGGATCCAGGTGGGTGAAGTCCTGCCGGTAGTACGCCGTGCGCACCCCCGTGCCCATCGTCACCGAGCCGCGCTGCGGCGGGGCAACCCCGGCCAGCACGCGCATCAGCGTGGACCTGCCGCACCCGTTGGGGCCCACGATGGCGATCCGCTCGCTCCGCGACACCTCCGCCGAGAAGGGGAAGAAGAGGATGCGTGGACCGTACGCGCACTGCACCCCGTCCACGCGCATCACCACGCCGCCGCTGCGCCCGCCCGAGGCGAAGCGCAGCCCCATCGCCTGGGCGTCGCCGCCCACGGCGGAGATGCGGTCCAGGCGGCTGAGCAGGGTGCGCCGGCTCTTCGCCTGCTTCGTCTTCTGCCCCGCCAGGTTGCGGCGGATGAAGTCTTCCGTGCGGGCGATGTACGCCTGCTGCTGCTCGTACTGCTTGCGCTGCAGCTCGCGCCGGGCCTCGCGCTGCTCCAGGAAGCTCTCGTAGCCGCCCGCGTAGGCGTACGCCGTCCCCTCCTCCAGGTGCAGGACGTGGTCCGCCAGCCGCTCCAGGAAGACGCGGTCGTGGCTCACCACCAGCACCGTGCCCGGGTAGCCGCGCAGGAACTCCTCCAGCCACTCGGTGGAGCGCAGGTCCAGGTGGTTGGTGGGCTCGTCCAGCAGCAGCACGTCCGGCTGCGCCAGCAGCGTCTGCGCCAGGCGCAGGCGCCCCAGCTCGCCGCCGGAAAGGGCGCGGACCGGCTTCTCCCACGTCTCCCGCGAAAAGCCGAGACCCTCCAGCGTGGCGTCGGCGCGGGAGCGCATCTCGTAGCCGCCGCGGCGCCGGAATTCCTCCGAGTGCCTGTCGTACGACTTCATCAGCCGCGCGGCCTCGCGGGGGTCCTTCACGGTCCCCAGCTCCTCCAGGTCGCGGTTGATCTGCTCCTCCATCGCCACGAGGCCGGCGAACGGCTCCAGCGCGGCCTCGTGCACCGTGGCCGCGCTCTGCTCGCCGCGGTTCTGGCGAAGGAGGGTGAAGCGCAGCCCCGGATGGCGCCACACCTCGCCCTCGGTGGGCTCGTCCTCGCCGGTGATGGCGCGGAAGAGCGTGGTCTTGCCCACGCCGTTGCGCCCGACGATCCCCCAGCGCTCCCGCGCGCCGACGGTGAAGGAGACGTTGCGGAAGATCCAGCGGTCGCCGTACTGCTTTCCCGCGCTCTGCAGCCGGACGATGGTCATCTGCCCCCGAACAGCGACAGCGACATCGACCCGGTCTTGCGGAACGGCACCGTGCGGCGCGACCCCGCCGCGCGCACCTGCACGTTGCCGGTCACGCGGTAGTTGAAGCGCCCCGTGCGCAGGACGGACGAGGCCACCGGCCCCAGGTCCGACATGCGGAACTCCACCGGGATCTGCACCGTGCGCGTTTCGCGGGCGCGGATGACGATGTCTTCCTCGTGGGTGCCGCTGGTCAGCCGCTCCCATCCCTGCTCGTCGGTCTCGTCGCGCGGCGTGCGCAGGAAGACCTCGTAGTCCACGTTCTCCGCGCGGAACCCCACGGGGTTCGGGTTCTCCACCCGCACGTTCACCAGGAGGGTCCCGCCGCTCAGTCCCACGCCTCCCAGCTCGATCCCCTCCAGCTCGACCGTCGGCTTGCGGAAGCCGGTGCAGGCCTGGATCGCCACCAGCAGGGCCAGGACGGCCAGCGTCGTCGTACGTTTCAGCATCTCGTCATCTCCTTCTGGTGCGTCGCACCGCCGGCTCCACGCCGGCGGTTGAAACCGCTGCTGGAACAGCACAAAGTCCGCCTGCGCGGACTCGGGCGGGACAGGATCGTGCTCCTCACCGTCATTCCGAGGGAAGGCGCCGCGCGATACGATCCTTCGCGCAAATCCCTCGCGCCGACCGAGGAATCTGCCATCCGGACCTGGTGGCCTGTCGTCGAGCCGCGGATTCAGCGCTGCCATCGCGAAGGCGGATGTTGCGACTTTCCAGCGGCGAATTCATCATTCGCACCCGAGGGTTCACGCGGAGCCGGTTCCCGCCTCCAGCGACGGCGCGCGCCGCCACGCCTCCCACTCCGCGCCCTCCAGCATCGTCCACCGCCCGCCGCCGCGCAGCAACAGCCCACGCGAACACCATTCCGCGACGAACTCCAGGTCGTGGCTGCTGATGAGCACCGCCGCGCCCTCCGCCCGGCGCGCGTCCAGCTCCGCCACCAGGTGTTCGGCGGAGGGGCGGTCGAGGCCGTTGAGCGCCTCGTCCAGCAGGATGGCGCGCGGGCGGTGCAGCAGCGCGGCGATGATCGCCGTCTTGCGCCCCATCCCCTGCGACAGCTCGCGGCAGAGCGTTCCCTCCGCGCCCGCCAGCCCCAGCATCACCAGCAGCCGGCCGCGCTCCGCCCGGGCGGCGGACGCGTCCATCCGCCGCGCCGCCGCGACGAACTGCAGGAACTCGCCGACGGTCAGCTCGCCGTACAGGAACGGCTGCTCGGGGACGAAGCCGATACACCCCGCCGCGGCGGTCGGGTCCTCGAAGGGATCGTGCCCGCACAGCCGCACCTGGCCCTTGTCCGGCAGCCGGTCGCCGGTCACGCACCCCAGCAGCGTGCTCTTTCCCGCGCCGTTCCCGCCCAGCAGCGCCACCGCCTCCCCCGGCCGCAGCGCGAAGGAGACGCCGTCCAGCACCACGCCGCGGCGGTACGCCTTCCGCAGCCCCTCCACCGCCATCGGCGGCGCCCCATCGATCGGCATCGTCATCGCCCCGCGGCGGCCAGGGAGGCGGCGGAGGCGACCAGCGCGCTCGCGGCCGCGGCGGCCATCCACACCCACGCGCCGGAGCGGGGGAGGATCATCGCCCAGGTGATGGCGACGGGGACCACCAGCGCCAGCGCCATCCCGAACGCCGCCGCCCAGCGCCCCAGCAGCCGGTCCGCCGTCGCGAGGCCGGCGGCG
>DASTNU010000631.1:0-2075 GCA_035720605.1 Longimicrobium sp.
AACGCGGCGCGGGCGATTTCCCATCCACACACCGGAGGTTCCGATGCGCAAGCTGAAGCTGGACGTCGATGCGCTGAAGGTCGAGAAGTTCGCCACCCAGGCCGAGGCGGGACAGCGGGGGACCATCGGCGGGCATGGCTCGGTCTACTCGAACTGCGCCGCGGAGTGCGAGAGCAGAACCGATGACGGGTGCTTCTGCGAGATCGAGACTCGAGTGGAGCAGTTCACCTGCTACGCCGGCTGCATGTGACGCACTGCCGGCTCGGGCTCCGACCGTTCACCCAGAGGGCAGAGGCAACAACAGGGACGCGGAGAACCGATGCAGTTCTCCGCGTCCCCTCCGTTTGGCTCCGCCTTACCGCCGCGGCTGCGCGGGCGGAGTGGAGGGTCCCCAGACGCGATCGAAGAAGTCCGCGGTGGCCTGGTTCACCCGCACGGCGTTGGCGTGGCGCATCCAGTGGTGCGTGTCGTCGGGGATGACCAGCTCCTCGAAGCGCACCCCCGCCTCCTCCAGGCGCCGCGCCAGGTCCACCGTCTGGGCGAAGCGCACGTTGCGGTCGTCGTCGCCGTGGATCAGCAGGACGGGCGACTTCCAGCCTTCCATCGACGCGAACACGGACGACTGCCAGGCACGCACCAGGGCCGAGTCCACGTCCGGCGCCTGCTCGTAGCGCTCGCGGCCGAGGATGCCGCGGGCGCGCTCGGTGGTCCAGTCGTGCACCCCGTGAATGTCGACCCCGGCGGAGAAGAGGTCGGAGTCACGCGCCAGCGCCATCGCCGTCAGGAATCCCCCGTACGACCCGCCGTAGACGCCGATGCGCGCGGAATCCACCTGCGGCAGCGTGCGCAGGAACTCGCCCGCGGCCTTCACGTCCAGGTACTCGGAGGCGCCCTGTGCCCCGGCGCTAGCCGGGCGGTGGAAGTCGTATCCGTAGCCGATCCCCAGCCGGTAGTTGATGGCGAGCACGACGTACCCCCGGCTGGCCAGGTACTGGTTGAGGGCGTAGGCGTTGGCGTAGTAGTCCGAGTAGTGCCAGCCCAGCAGCATCTGCCGGGGCGGCCCCCCGTGGATGTAGACGATGGCCGGCTTTCTCGCCGCGCCGCCCGGCCGCTCGAAGAGCTGGGCGTGCACCTGCACCCCGTCCGCCGCCCGGTAGACGACCGCGCGCGGAGTCACCAGCTCGTTCACCGGGAAGCCCGCCGGGACGCGGTCCTCGGCCAGCAGCCGCGCCGGGCCGCCCGCGAACGTCATCACGGCCGGGAGCGGCGGGCGCCGGGCGGTGGCGGAGAGAAAGACGATGCTCGCGCCGTCGCCGGTGGAGACGGGGCTCCACTCCAGCCCGGCTCCCGGGGTGAGCACCTCGGGCGCGGCACGGTCCACGGGGACGCGCACCACGTGCCGGCGGTCGATGTCGTCCGCGCCGCCCCCGGCGTTGGCCGAGAAGAGGAGGTGCCGTCCGTCAGGGCTCAGGGTGACGTGCTCCGCCATGTACTCGCCCGGCGTGAGCAGCAGCGCCTCGCCGCCGTCCTCGGGGATGGAGTACAGGTGCGGCCAGCCGTCGTGGTAGGAGAGGAAGGCGATCCGCCCGCCGGCCGCCCAGTGCAGGTTGGTGCCGCCGTGCGTGGTCGGCACCGAGCCGGGGAGCGTGGCGGGCGCCTGCCAGAGGCGCCGCGCCTCGCCGGTGGCCGCGTCCGCCGTCCAGATGGACCAGGGCACGTGCCGCCGTGCCAGGATGGAGTCCGGCGCGCCGCCCTGCCCCGGGCGCCGCACGAACGCGATCCGCCGCCCGTCGGGGGACCAGCGCGGGCTGCCGTCGCGCGAGGTGCTGGGCGCGATCCACAGGATGGGCGTGGCGCTGTCGGCGTAGACGCCCACGAAGGCATGCGTGCCGCGATTGGAGACGAAGGCGAGCCGGCTTCCGTCCGGCGACCACCGCAGCTCGCCCATCTCGCCGCGCGCCGAGAAGAGGCGCTTCGCGGGCGCCGATCCGTCGATCGGCGCCACCCACACCTGCCGGTCCTTGATGAACGCTACCCGGTCGCCCCGCGGCGACACCGCCGGCTCCGCCGCCCCA
>DASTNU010000632.1:0-3011 GCA_035720605.1 Longimicrobium sp.
GTCCTTCCTCGCGCCGCGCCGCGTCAGGTGAACACGGCCTCGTCGCGCATCCCGCGCCCGTCGGGGCCGGTAGGCGCCAGGAAGAGCTCGAACGGCTCCACGTTCGCGGCTGCGGCCGTCGACGGCTGCCGGACGCTCGCGCCACTCGTGCGTCCCGGCCCTGCGGGCTTGCATCGAAAGCATGCGTTTGGTGCCACTTCAGGTCACGACCGGGGTAGCTGGTCAGAGGTGGCCGGCACGGTGCCGGTACCAGACACTCAAGCCATGACGAGGGCCTCATGATCACGTACGGACAACTCACCGTGACGCAGGGTGGCGCCGACCTCACCCTTTCGGTCGCCGACGAACTCGATTACATCCGCTGCCTGGCGGGGATGGGAAACCAGGAGATCGCGCTTCCAGACGCTTCGGAGGTCGTCGGGCGGCGCTACACGATTCGCAAGCTGGGAACCCAGACGGTGTACGTGAACGCGGTGAGCGGCCAGACCATCGAGGGCAGCACGGCGACCTATACTCTCCCGGCCGAACCCACCACGTTCCAGGCGATCCATTTCGGCGGTACGTCGTACGGCTGGGAACGGGTATAGGCGTGTGAGCTCCGGGTAAACCGTGTGGCTGCTGCCAGACAGGCCCTGCCTGCAGCCACGGCGTCCCGGCCCGGGCTCTGCTGAGGAAAGCAAGTGCGAGGGCCGGACGGCAGCCGCCGTCCGGCCCTCGCTTCACTTCCGCGCGTTGCGCGTCAGGTGAACACGGCCTCGTAGCGCATCCCGCGCTCGTCGGGGCCGATGGGGGACAGGAAGAGCTCGAACGGCTCCATGTTCTCGTTCTCCACCCGGTAGATCTGCTGCGGGAGGACGGCCTGCGGAACGGTGTGGAAGATGAGCGAGAACGGGGCACGCGGCCGCCCCTGCGCCGATTCGTCGCCCCAGGGATACACCTCGGTGAGCTTGACCGGCAGCCGCGTCTCCTCGTCGACGACGATCGTGAACAGCTCGCCCAGGCGCGGCTGAAAGGTTTCCATCGTGAAGGTCTCTAGCATCGTCTTGCGGCGGGAGCGGAGTGCGGAACGGGAAGTTCGTGGGCCGCCGAAAGCTAGGCCCGGAGGCAACGGCTCCGCAACGTCCCTCGTCCTGTCCCTCTGTACCCCCGATTCTTTTCCAGAATATGGTATGAGACAGGTTCTCCCGGGCGGGGATCAGCGCCCGGTGAACTCGGCGGGGCGCTTTTCCAGGAACGCGGCCACGCCTTCGCGCTTGTCGTCGCTGGCGAAGCAGGTGACGAAGAGCTCCGTCTCGTCCTGCAGGCCGGCGGAAAGGGGCATCTCGGCGGCGGCGCGGACGGCGGACTTGGCCATGCGCAGCGCCACCGGCGACTTCGCCGCCATCGCCCGGGCGAAGTCCAGCGTGCGCTCGCGCAGCTCCGCCGCGGGGTGCACCACGTCCACCAGGCCGATGCGCAGCGCTTCCGCCGCGTCGATGATCTCGCCCGAGAGGACCAGGCGCATCGCCTGGCCGGTGCCCACCGCGCGCGGGAGCCGCTGCGTGCCGCCGCCGCCGGGAATGATCCCCAGGTTGATCTCCGGCTGCCCCAGCTTCGCGGTATCGGCGGCGACGCGGACGTCGCACGCCAGCGCCAGCTCGCACCCGCCGCCCAGGCAGAAGCCGTTGATCATGGCGATCACGGGCTTGGGGTACGCGGCGATCTCGTCGAAGACGCGCCGCCCCGTCATGGCGGCGCGCTGCTCCAGCGGGGTGCGCTCCGCGAACTCGGCGATGTCGGCGCCGGCGACGAACGCCTTCTCGCCCGCGCCGGTGACCACCAGCACCCGCACGGAGCCATCGTCGCGCAGCGCGTCCAGCGCGGCGACCAGCTCATTGCGCACCCGGGTGCTGAGCGCGTTCCGCTTCTCGGGACGGTTGATGGTCAGGATCCCCACCGCGCCGTCGCGCTCCATCACCAGCGTCTCGTACAGGCTCACCGCCCCTCCCCCCGTTGAGTCGTGGTCATCCCGCCGCCGCCATCTCCCGCTCCGGTCCCCCGCGGCCGCTAGCGCAGCGGACGCAGCAGGATCGCCACCTCGCCGTCCAGGTACGTGGCGCCGCCCTCGCAGTGCTGCCGGAAGGTGGCGTGGAAGCGGTGCAGGTTGCCCTCGTGGTCGACGGCGATGTCGTGGATGGTGAACCGGCCCGTCAGCGTGTTGCACCCCCGGCCGCTCCCGGAGAACGAGAGCCCCGGCGAGGTGGGCGCCTGAAAGGGCCAGCGGGTGGCGTTCTGGTAGGTGCCCACCTCCAGCGTCTGCCCCCGCGGCGCGGCGAAGCGCGCCTCCCACCAGGTGGCGCCGCCCCCGTCCAGACGGACGAGGGCCTCCTGGCGGTTGGGGGCGATCGTGGCGATCCAGCTCCCGCTGGCCAGGGTGTAGCTGGCCGTCTGCCCCTGGCCGATCCAGTCTCCGGGCGTGCTGGTGAAGGAGAGGAAGGTGGATTGCGGCCCGCCGGGGTTCGGCGCCCGCATCACCGTGATCTCCACGCTCTGCGTGGTGCCGCCCACGCTCGCGCTGATGGTGGTGGTGCCCCCCGCGATCCCCGTGACCACGCCCGACCCGTTGACCGTGGCCACGTTCACGTCGGCGCTCCGCCACTGGATCCTGCGCGTCGAGGCGGAGCCGTCCGTCTCGGTAACGGTGGCGGATACCTGCAGCGTGCTTCCCACCATCACCGTCTGCGTGGCGACGGCCAGCTCGATGGCGGGCGGGTCCCGCTCTTCCGTGGGCGAGTCGCAGGCGGCGAACGACAGGACGGCCGCGAACGGCAGGGTGCCCCGGACGAGGCGGGTGACGATGCTCATGACTTCGATGGTCGGCAGCTCGATGGATGGCCCGGCCCCGGCGGACCGGAGCGACGAGGGTGGAAATCTAGATGGTTCCTCAACTTTCCCGCCAGTCGTAGAACCCCTGTCCGCTCTTCTTTCCCAGCTTTCCCTCCGCCACCATCCGCCGCAGCAGCTCCGGGGGA
>DASTNU010000633.1:0-3103 GCA_035720605.1 Longimicrobium sp.
ACCGCGAGATGCTGCGCGGCCAGCTGGTGACGGCGGTGGAGGCGGAGCAGGCGGAGGCGGCGTACCTGCAGAAGCGCTACGCCATGGAGAACGCCGAGGGCGCGCTGGCCTCCAACCGCATCCAGCTCACCACGGAGCGCACGGCGGTGCTGGACCTGGAGCAGGAGCGCGCGGAGAAGGAGCGCACCTCGCTGCTGACGCTGCGCGCCACCCACCGCGCCCTGCGCGAGGCGATTACCCGCTGGGAGCAGCAGTTCGTGCTGCGCGCGCCGGTGGACGGGCGGGCCTCCTTCGTCCGGGCGCTGAGCGAGAACCAGTACGTGCCGGCCTCGGAGCCGGTGCTGGCGGTGGTCCCCTCCGGGGGGCAGCTGGTGGGGCAGATGACGCTCCCCCACGCCGGGGCCGGGCGGGTGCGCCCCGGGCAGCGGGTCATCATCCGCTTCGAGAGCTATCCCGCGGCGGAGTTCGGGGCGGTGCACGGCCGGGTGGGCGCGATCTCGCTCCTGGCCAACGAGCGCAAGAAGGGGGACCACAGCGAGGTGGTGTACCTGGTGGAGGTCGCGCTCCCGGAGGGGCTGGTGACCACCACGGGGCGCCGGCTGGAGTTTCGCCAGGAGATGCGCGCCACCGCCGACATCGTCACGCAGGAGCGGCGCCTGATCGAGCGCCTGTTCGCCCAGTTCCGCCAGGCGGCCAGCGGCGGGGCAAGCTGAGCCTGGTGATGGAGTGATGGGGTGACGGAGTGATATGACGGGGTGAGGGATCGCCCCTCGATGCGCACGGGCCCGGCGAAACTCGCCGGGCCCGTTTTCGCTGCGGCGGAAAACGCGTGCGTCCCGGGTGGCACGGGAGCGCGCGGTTCCGCGAACGGCGGGTCGCCTTCGCCTCAATCCGCGCGTCCCGCCACCCCCGCCAGCGGCACCTCGCGGTCTTCGTGCGGCACCTGCCGGCGGATCTCGCGACGCGCGTGCTCCGCGGGGGTCGCGCGGGGAGCGGCGGCCTCCACGCGCGCTTCGCCGCGGGGGAAGGCGGCGTCCAGGATCATCTCCGCCTCGCCGGGGTCGCACCAGCCGCCGGTGAGCGGCTCCTCCCAGTCCACCCGCGATCCGCCCGGCCGGAAGGGCTGCATCCAGTACATGCGCGTGCCCGCCCGGTCGCGCGCCTCGGCGATCAGCACCGTCCGCCCGGCGTCGCCCTCCGCCTGCATCTCCGCCTCCATCGCCAGCATCAGGCAGTCCGGCTTGCGGGTCTGCGCGTACTTCGCGATGGTGCCGGACAGGATCTCCGGCGGCATGCTCCCCAGCCCGTCGGGGACGGGGATGGCGAGAGTGCGGAACTCCGGGGTGGCGTGCCCCGGCTTTTCGTGGACGCTCCGCAGGCGCGGCGGGATGTCCGCCCCCTCCAGCGCCGCGCGTCCGATGTCATCCCTGACCTCCTCGAGGAACCGTGTGGCCATGCCGAGCGTCCGCTCGAGCTGCTGCATCCTGCTGCGTGCCACAGAACCACTCCCTGCGGTTAATGCACCCCTCTTTGCGGCGGATCGGTAGCGCTCCGCGCCCCCCGGCCGCCGCCGGACCAGCACCCTCACCCCCATGCAAGGTGAGCGCCAGTAGACAAACATTGTGCGCTGGACACCGGCAGGTGAGGCGAGCGCTCGCCCGTTTGTCGCAGGCAACGGCCAACGCACGCATCCGCAAGCAGATGCGCGGAGAGCCGGCCGGATGCGGCCAGCCGGCGCGGCACGGGTCCGGACGGCGCAAGGCGGCGCTCCGGTGCGGTCGCGGCCCCGGCCGAGCTCGGCGGTGGAGTGGGGGTGCGGAGGCGCAGGGGATGGAGTGGAAGGGCCGGCGGCGAGACGCTCGAACGTCCGCAAAGAAGGGCGGAACGTCAGCGGCGCGCGGCTTCGTGGATGGCGCGCAGGTGGCGGGACCAGACGGCGGTGGCGTAGCGAAGGAAGTTCTCGCGCTCCTCCGGCAGCTCCGCCAGGAAGGCCCAGGCGGGGAGCGAGCCCTTGCGTGCGTTGCAGGCGTGGCAGGCGGTCACCAGGTTGCCTTCGGAGTTGTCGCCGCCGCGCATTCGCGGCTGCACGTGGTCCAGCGAGAGCTGCTCCGCCGGGAACACCGCCCCGCAGTACACGCAGCGATGCCCGTCCCGCGCAAAGACGCGGTCGCGCAACGAAAGATCATCAGGACGGTTCATGGACTCTCTTTCCTGCCACGATTGCGGCAAGCTCGTTGACTCTGTACTCTTTGCCGGCTTCAACAGATCAGTGTGAAAATCGATATGCGACCAATTCAGCCTACACGCCCGGGCAGGAGCTTGCATGACGGACCCGTTTCGCCGGCAGGTGTATCATCGAAAGCAGTCACGCACGCAAACTCCGGAGGTGGCGCGAATGCAGGACGCTTCGGGAGAGATCTGGGGCACGTACAACCGAGATCTCGTGGGTGGCCGCTCCATCTTTCCCTCCGTCGATGCATTCGTCGGCTCGCTTGATGAAATGAGCCGGGTATTGAATTTGTAACCGACGTACTACCGGACCCGCATACCCGCCCCGGTTATGCACGCTGGACGGGACCCAGACCGGGCGTGCAGATCGAGGGCGATTATGCCAAGATCAAGGTCGTAGTTACGCGAAACACGCAGCGGGGATGACCATGAAAAGTCTGATCAGGCAGGTGCCGCCTGAACCATGGCCCAGCGGATATGGCGAGATCATCGCCATGCTGAAGGTTGCGCCGAAGGTGCTGACGAGGCGCTACGGCCTGAAGTGGTTCGAAGGAACGGACAACCTGGGCGATTACGAAGCCGTGATCGTCCGGCTTGCCTCCGGACGCCGGCTGGGACTGGCCTGGCATCACGGAGATCCTGAGCCGGGCACTGAGGTGCACGCGGACCTTCACGACGATGTCCACGGAGCTGTTCGGGAGCTGCTCCACGCGCTGGACCTTTCGGAGCACGCGGTAACCTGGATGCGCGACGCGCTCCCCGCCCCGGAGCCGGAGTCAGCCCACGTGCATTGAAGCGCCTCACTCCAGAGCAGGCCCCGCGGAAGTTCTCCCGGGGCCTTCTTTCGTCAGACAGGGTCCATCGACAGAACCCA
>DASTNU010000634.1:0-3903 GCA_035720605.1 Longimicrobium sp.
AGCCTCCCCTCCGCGGGAGGCCGGCGACCCCCCCCCTCACACCGCCAGCCGCAGCCGCGGCGGCTCGGGCGCCCGCGCGCGGCGGGATAATCCCACGACGTGCTCGGCCGGGTTGCGCATCACCCCGCGCGTGTCCACCACGATGCTGGCCTTTTCCGCCACCCGCGCGTAGTCCACGTGCGTGTGGTCCGTCACCACCAGCACCAGGTCCGCCGCCTCCAGCAGCTCGTCCGTCAGCTCCACGCTGTGCAGGGGAAGCCCGCGGATGGGGGTGTGCCCGTCGTCGTGGATGGTGGGGCAGAAGGGGTCGTGGAACTCCACCAGGGCGCCCCGCTCCTGCAGCAGCCGGATGATCTCCAGCGCCGGGCTCTCGCGCAGGTCGTCGATGTCCCGCTTGTACGCCACCCCCAGCAGCAGCACCCGGCTCCCCTTCACCGGCTTGGCCGCGTCGTTCAGGCAGTCGGCCACCTTGCGCACCACGAACTGCGGCATCTCGCTGTTGATCTCGCTGGCCAGCTCGATCATGCGCGTCTTGTACGAGAGCGTGCGCATCTTCCAGCTCAGGTAGTGCGGGTCCAGCGGAATGCAGTGCCCGCCCAGCCCCGGGCCGGGGGTGAACTTCATGAAGCCGAACGGCTTGGTGGCCGCCGCCTCGATCACCCCCCACACGTCCACCCCCAGCACGTCGCACGCCTGCGCCAGCTCGTTGGCCAGGGCGATGTTGATCATGCGGAAGGTGTTCTCGTACACCTTCACCAGCTCCGCCGCCTCGGCGCTCTCCACCGGCACCAGCGTCTCGAAGACGTGCCCGTACAGCGCCTGCCCCACCTCGTTGCACGCCGGCGTCACCCCGCCGATCACCTTGGGGGTGTTGCGCGTGTGCCACACGGTGTTCCCCGGGTCCACCCGCTCGGGGCTGAAGCAGAGGAAGAAGTCGTCCCCCACCTCCATCCCCGACTCTTCGAAGATGGGGAGGAGCACCTCGCGCGTGGTCCCGGGAAAGGTGGTGCTCTCCAGGATGACGAGCTGCCCCGGCCGCAGGGCGAAGTGCACCGCGTGCGCCGCAGAGAGGACGTACGAGAGGTCCGGGTCCTTGGTCTTGTTCAGCGGGGTGGGGACGCAGATGGAGATGGCGTCGCACTCCGCCAGCCGGCTCAGGTCGGTGGTGGCCTGCAGCCGGCCGTCGTCCACGAACGCCGCCAGCGTCTCCGCAGACACGTCCTGGATGTGGCTGTCGCCCGCGTTCACGCGCGCCACCACCGCCTCCGAAACGTCGAAGCCCAGCACGCGGTACCCGCTGCGCGCCACCTCCACCGCCAGGGGAAGGCCCACGTACCCCAGCCCGATGACCCCCACCACGGCCTCGCGCCGCTCGATGCGGGACAGCAGCTCCTCGCGCGGGGTGTTCTCCATGCTCATGCGGTTCCTGGCAAAACGGAAGGTGCGTAAGGGCGCGTCGGGGCGCCGGGTTCCCCGGCGTCCGGAGCGCGCAAATCTACTGGATCGGGAAGGTCGCGCAACCGCGGGGCTAGTCCCCCTCGGCGGCGGCGGTCAGTCCGCCGCGGTGGCGAAGGGGCGGCACGCACTCGGGAACGAAGGCGCGCAGCGCCGCCAGGAGGTCGTCCTGGCTCCCCACGGCCGCCGCGGCGGCCAGGCGGTCCAGGCCGCGGGTCAGGGTCCCGGTGTCGGGCTCGCTGGTCTGCACCACGCGCACCTTCTCCACCCGCGTGGGCACCGTGTTCTCGCGCTCCGACATCAGCTCCTCGTGCAGCTTCTCCCCCGGGCGCAGCCCGGTGAAGACGATGGGGACGTCGGTGTACGGCTCCAGCCCGGAAAGGCGGATCAGGTTCTCCGCCAGGTCCACGATCTTCACCGGCTCGCCCATCTCCAGCATGGAGATGCGGCCCCCCGCCTCGGGAAGCGCGGCGGCCTGCAGTACCAGCTGCACCGCCTCGGGGATGGTCATGAAGTAGCGGGTGACCTCCGGGTGGGTCACCGTGATCGGCTGCCCCGCCGCCAGCTGCCTGCGGAAGAGGGGGATCACGCTGCCGTCGGAGCCCAGCACGTTGCCGAAGCGCACCGCCCGGAACTCGGTGGCGCTCTCCACCAGCCCCGGCCAGCCCAGGACGATCTGCTCGGCCAGCCGCTTGGTGGCGCCCATCACGCTGCTGGGGTAGACCGCCTTGTCGGTGGAGATGAGCACGAACTTCCCCGCCCCGTAGCGCGCCGCCGCCTGGGCCACCGTCAGGGTGCCCAGCACGTTGTTGCGCACCGCCTCCACCGGGTTGTCCTCCATCAGCGGCACGTGCTTGTACGCCGCCGCGTGGAACACGTGGTCCGGCCGGTAGCGGGCGAACACCGACTCCATGCGCCCGTGGTCGGTGATGTCGGCCACCACGGGGACCACGTCCAGCCCCGGGTGGCCGCTGCGCAGCTCCAGGTGGGTGAAGTAGAGCGGGCTCTCCGCCTGGTCCACCACCACCAGCCGCGCGGGGTTCAGCCCCGCGATCTGCCGCGCCAGCTCCGAGCCGATGGAGCCCGCGCCCCCGGTCACCAGCACCACGCGCCCCTGCAGGTCGCTGCGCGGCCCCACCAGCCCCAGGTCGATCGCCTCGCGCCCCAGCAGGTCCTCCAGCTGCACGCTGCGCAGCTCGCCCAGCCGGGCGCGGCCGTCCAGCATCTCGCGCATGGAGGGGACGATCTTGAACTCCACGTCCGTCTGCAGGCACGCCTCGACGATGGCGCGCATCTCCTTGCGCGACGCGGAGGGGATGGCGATCACCAGCCGCTCGATCTGGTAGGTGGTCACCAGGTCCACCAGGTCGTCGCGGGTGCCCAGCACGGGCACGCCGTGCAGGCGCATCCCCTGCTTGGCGGGATCGTCGTCCACCATCCCCAGCGGCCACATCTCCGCCTCGCCGCTGCGCTGGATCTCGCGCACCAGCCGCTCCGCCGCCGTCCCCGCGCCGATGATGATGGTCCGCGCGCCGCGCCGGGCGCGGAAGGGCACCAGCCGCTCCTCGCGGAAGGCGCGCACCGCGAAGCGCACGCCACCGAAGAGCAGCACCGCCGCCGCCCAGTCCACGAACAGGATGGAGCGGGGGAGCCGCGCCAGGTCGGTGGAGACGAAGAGCGCCAGCATCAGCACGAAGGTGCTGAGCGAGGTGGCCTTCAGCAGGTCCACCAGGTCGCGCATCCCCACGTGGCGCCACCACCCGTGGAACAGGCCGAAGATCCCGAAGCACGCCAGCCGGATCCCCAGCACCCACGGCAGGGTGCGCCAGAAGAGCGCCCAGTACTCGGCGGGGATGTCGAAGTCGAAGCGGAGCGCGAAGGCCGCGTAGTACCCCAGGGGGATGAGCGCCAGGTGCAGCGCCAGCACCACGGGGCGGCGAAGCCGGACCAGGAAGTCGGGAAGCATCTACGGGCGTGAGGGCTCTTCGGATCCCGCGCGCAACCGGGCGTGCACCCGGGCGGTTCGCGGGCAGGGGCGGGTCGCCCCCGGCCAGGTGACCGCCGGGCAGCACGTTCCGTGCCCTGCGGCGCACATTTGTGTCCTCGCGCGGGCGCGTTCGCCACGCCCGGGGCCGTACGGCGTCATCGTTCCCCCTCCCGCGCCAGCTGCCGGGCCCAGTAGGACACGATCATGTCCGCCCCGGCGCGCTTGATGGAGGTGAGCGCCTCGCGGTGCGCGCGGGGCCCGTCGATCCAGCCGTTCCGCGCCGCCGCCTCGATCATCGCGTACTCTCCGCTCACGTGGTACGCGCACACGGGGGCGCCCGTCTCCTCCCGCACGCGGTAGATCACGTCCAGGTACGCCAGCGCCGGCTTCACCATCACCACGTCGGCCCCTTCGTCCAGGTCCATCCGTGCCTCGCGCAGCGCCTCGCGCACGTTGGCGGG
>DASTNU010000635.1:0-2173 GCA_035720605.1 Longimicrobium sp.
AGGTGCCGTTCGAGCGCCTGGTGGCGGAGCTGCGGCCGGAGCGCTCCCTGAGCCACGCGCCGCTCTTTCAGGTGATGTTCGCGCTGGACGAGCCCGGCGGCGAGGAAGGCACGCGCCATCCCGGGCCGGCCATGCGGGAGATCGGCGGCGAAACGCGGACGGCCAAGTTCGACCTCTCCCTCACCTGCTCGCCGGCCGGGGCGGGGCTGCAGGCGTGGATGGCGTACGATGCCGATCTCTTCGACCGCGCGACGGTGGAGCGGATGCTGGCACACCTGGGCCGGCTGGCCGCGCAGGTGGCGGCAAACCCGGAGCGCCGCCTCTCCGCCGTGGAGCTGCTGGCGGACGCGGAGCGCGGCCAGGTGCTGCACGGGTGGAACGCGACGGATCGTCCGTACCCGCTAGACCTCTGCATCCACCGGATGATCGAGGCGCAGGCCGCGCGCACCCCCGGCGCCGTCGCCCTGGTGCACGGGGACCGCCGGCTCACCTTCGCCGCGCTGAACGGCGCCGCCAACCGGCTGGCGCACGTCCTCCGCGGCCGCGGGATCGGGCGCGGCGCCTTCGTCCCCATCCTGGCGGAGCGCGGGCCGGACGTGGCCGTCGCCATGCTGGCGGTGATGAAGGCGGGCGCGGCGTTCGTTCCGCTGGATGCCGGCTGGCCCCCGGCGCGGCTGCGCCGGGTGCTGGACGACCTGCCCGCGCCGCTGCTCCTCGCGGGCGAGGGCGTGCTGGAGCAGGCGCGGTCGCTGGGCCGCCCCGTGCTCGCGGTGACGGTCGCCGGGGACGACGCGCCGGATCCCGGGATCGCGGTCGGCGCGGACGATCCGGTCTACGCGATCTTCACCTCCGGCTCCACGGGGGCGCCCAGGGCGGTGGTGGTGGCGCACGGAGGGATCGCCAACCGCTTCCACTGGATGACGGAGGCGCTCGACGCGCCCTCCGCCGCGTGCGTGCTGCAGACGACGCCGCACGTGTACGACAGCGCCGTCTGGCAGCTGTTCTGGCCGCTGGCCGCCGGCGGCCGCACGGTCATCCCGCGCGCCGGCGGCGAGACCGACGCGGCGCACCTCGCCGGGCTGATCCACGCCGAGGGGGTGACGGCGACGGACTTCGTCCCCTCCGTCTTCAACACGCTGGTGCCGGAGCTGGTGGCGGACGCGGGCGCGCGCGGGCGGCTGGCGTCGCTGCGCACCGTCGTCGTGGGCGGAGAGCAGATCGCGGCCGGGACGGTGCACCGGTTCATGGAGTGCTTTCCGCACGTGCGGGTGGTGAACCTGTACGGTCCCACCGAGTGCAGCATCGGCTCCATCCACCACGCGGTGACCCCCGCCGACGGCGGCCGCATCCCGATCGGCCGGCCGATCGCCAACACCTCCGCGCTGATCCTGGACCCCGACGGCCGGCTGGTCCCCGTCGGCGTGCGCGGGGAGATCCACCTGGGCGGCCGCTGCGTGGGCCTGGGCTACCTGGACGACCCCGCGCGCACGGCCGCCGCCTTCGTCCCCCACCCGTACGCCCGGCGCGGCGGCGAGCGGCTCTACCGCACGGGCGACGCGGGGCGGTACCGCGCGGACGGCGGCATCGAGTGCCTGGGCCGCCTGGACGCGCAGCTGAAGGTCCGCGGCGTCCGGGTCGAGCCGGGAGAGATCGAGGCTGTCCTTCGCCAGCACCCCGGCGTGCGCGACGCGCTGGTGCTCGCGCGCGAGGCGGCGCCGGACGACCGGCGGCTGGTGGCGTACGTCGCCGTGGACGCGCCACGGACGCTGCACCCCTCCACGCTGCGCGAACACCTCCGCGCCTGCCTGCCGGAGCCCATGATCCCGGCCGCGTTCGTGGTGCTCGCCGGCTTTCCGCTGACTCCCGGCGGCAAGGTGGACCGCCGGGCCCTCCCCGATCCACCCTGGCAGGCGGGCGGGGAGCACGCCGCGCCCCGGACCCTCGCGGAAGAGGTCTTGGCGGAGATCTGGAGCGAGGTGCTGGGGGTGGAGCGGGTGGGCGTGCACGACGGCTTCTTCGAGCTGGGCGGCCACTCGCTGCTGGCCACCCGCGTGGCTTCCCGCGTCCGCAAGGCGTTCGGGGCCGAGCTGCCGCTGCGCTCCCTCTTCGAGCATCCCACGGTGGCGGGGCTGGCGGAGCACGTGCAGGCCACGCTGGCGTCGGGCGGACAGGC
>DASTNU010000636.1:0-4420 GCA_035720605.1 Longimicrobium sp.
CGGCCGGAAACCCTGCGGAACTCGACGGGCGCCGCGGGTGCGCGCCGCACCGGCGATCCCCGACGCCCGCCGCTCACGGAGGAGCGGATCCGCCTGATGCTGCGCGTGCTCGCGGACTACGCCCTTCGGTCGCCGCGCATCCGTGCCATGCTGCTGGAACCGATGCGCCTCAACGAGACGGGCGTCGACGCGCGCAAGGCACTGGGGGTGCGGCTGGCGACGTCGGCGGACTGGGACGCGGGTGGTGCCGAGGGGCTGATGCGCGACGTGTTCTGGATGATGCTGATCCGCGGCCGCACTGGTGGAGGCCGGAACGTGGACAACTGGCTGGAGGACTTCGAGGCGACGAGCACTCCCGCTCCCTGGCTTGGCCCGGAACCGACCCGCAGGATGAGGAACATGGCCCGCTTTTCCGCCGCCGCGTCGGAGGAGATGGTGCGCCTGCTGTGCCTGGTTTCGCGCGACGAGGAGGCCGCCGTGGTAGCGTGTCACCGTGAGATCGACGCCTTCCTGCGCACGTTCGTCGGCGGGCCGTACGCGCTGTCCGGCCGGGGCACCCGCCGCGGCCTGTGAACGATGACGAGCCCGCGTGAACAACAGCATGGGCCACACGCGGAGTCAACGGAGTTGACGGAGGTTGCTCGTGCCGAGCCCATGGATCTTCTCACCCATCCAGAAAAAGGATGATGGGAAGAGAAGCGTCCGTGCGTGAGAAACGACTCCGTTGACTCTGCGTGAGGCCGTCTTTCTTGATGGAATCACGCGCGGGGCTGCCATTTCTCGCATCATCCCCCATCTTTACGGGCTTCGGATGATTTCGACTGGCGGCCCGTGCGGAACAACACTGCGATGACGAGCTTTTTCGACGACCTGGAGGCCCGCGGCCTCATCCACGGAGCCAGCGAAGGCGCGCGCGAGGCACTGGGCGCGGGACCCGTGACCGGCTACATCGGCTTCGATCCCACCGCGAGCAGCCTGCACGTGGGCTCGCTGCTCCCCATCCTGGCGCTGGCGCGGATGCAGCGCGCCGGCCACCGCCCCATCGCGCTGGTGGGCGGGGGGACGGGGATGATCGGCGACCCCAGCGGCAAGACGGTGGAGCGGCAGCTGCTCACGCGCGAGGACGTGGAGCGCAACGTGGAGGGGCTGCGGCGGCAGCTGGGCCGGTTCCTGGACTTCGACGGGCCGAACGCCGCGCTGATGGTCGACAACCACGAGTGGCTCGGCGGGCTGGGGCTCATCGAGTTCCTGCGCGACGTGGGCAAGCACTTCACGGTCAACTACATGCTGGCCAAGGAGTCGGTGAAGCTGCGGCTGGAGAACGAGGGCGGGCTGTCCGTCACGGAGTTCGCCTACTCGCTGCTGCAGGCGTTCGACTACCGCCAGCTCTTCGACCGCCAGGGCGCGCGGCTGCAGATGGGCGGCAGCGACCAGTGGGGCAACATCACCTCGGGGATGGAGCTCATCCGGCGCACCCGCGGCACGCACGTGCACGGCATCGTGATGCCGCTGGTGACCACCGCCAGCGGGGTGAAGTTCGGCAAGAGCGAGGCGGGGACGGTGTGGCTGGACGCGGAGCGCACCTCGCCCTTCCGCTTCTACCAGTTCTGGCTGAACGCCGAGGACGCGGACGTGGACCGCTACCTCAGGTTCTTCACCTTCCTCCCGCTGGACGAGATCGCGGGCGTCGTCGCGGAGCACCAGGCCAACCCCGCGGCGCGGACGGGGCAGCGGCGGCTGGCGGAGGAGGTGACGCGGCTGGTGCACGGCGAAGAAGGCCTGGAGCGCGCGGAGCGGGCCACGGCCGTCTTCTTCGGCAGCCGGCCGGCGCAGGACCTGCCCGCGGCGGAGCTGCTGGACGTGTTCGCCGACGTCCCCGCGACGGAGATCGCGCGCGACCGCCTGTCGGGCGAGGGCATCGCCGTCGTGGACCTGCTGGCGGAGAGCGGCGTGGCGTCGTCCAAGGGAGAGGCGCGGCGGCTGATCGCGGGGGGCGGCATCTCCGTCAACGGCGAGCGCGTCGCCGCCGCCGAGCACCGCGTCCGGGGGGAGGAAGCGATCGACGGCCAGGTGCTGCTGCTGCGCAAGGGCAAGAAGCAGAACCACGTCGTCCGGTTGGTGTGATCCCGGGGTTTTTCAGAGGGCGCGGGGGCAAAAGGGAGGACGCGGAGAACCATCTCTCCGCGTCCTCCCTTTTCGTCGTCGATCAAATCCGCATCGATCGCACGGACGGAGCGGAGTCGGCGCGTGCACCCGACTCGCTGACTCCGTGTGAGGTCAGATTCCTTACTGCCCGCGCTCGGAGGCGATCCAGCGCTCGATCTTTTCCTTCAGGAAGGGAAGCGGCACGGAGCCGTCCTCCAGCACCTTGTCGTGGAAGGTGCGGATGTCGAAGCGGCTGCCCAGCTCGCGCTCCGCCATCTCCCGCAGCCGCCGGATCTCCAGGTTCCCCAGCATGTACGCGGTGGCCTGTCCCGGCCAGCCGATGTAGCGGTCCACCTCGTTCTCCACCGCCTGCCGGTTCTCCGCGGTGTGGGCCAGCATGTAGTCGATGGCCTGCTGGCGCGTCCACCCCAGCACGTGGATGCCCGGGTCCACCACCATGCGCGCCGCGCGCAGCGCCTCGTTGCTCAGCAGACCCATGCGGTCCATGTCCGATGAGAACAGCCCCATCTCGTCCGCCAGCCGCTCGGAATACAGCCCCCAGCCCTCGCTGTAGCCGCTGTTGCCCATGAAGCGCGTGACGATGTGCGCGTCCTTGCGCTCCTGCGCGATGGCCAGCTGCAGGTGGTGCCCCGGAATGGACTCGTGGAAGGCGGTGGACTCGATCCCCACCTTCGTCTGCTCCTCGGGCCTGTAGGTGTTGATGCGGTACTTGCCCGGGCGCGTTCCGTCCTCCGACGGAGACTCGTAGGCGCCGCCGGGGGCCGACTTCTCCTCGAACTCCGGGTACGGCTCGATCACCACGTCCGCCTGCGGCAGCCGGCCGAACCAGCGCGGCATGGCCGCCCTGCCGCGCTCGATGGCCGCCTGCGCGTACGCCACGATCTCCTCGCGCGTGCGGAAGAGGAACCGCGGCTCCGTGCGGAAGCGCTCCAGCAGCCCGGGAACGTCGGTGGTGTTGAAGCTGCGCTGCGCGATGGTGCGCATCTCGTTCTGGATCTTCTCCATCTCGCGCAGGCCGATCTCGTGGATCTCGCGCGCCGGCACGTCCAGCGTGGTGAAGTTGCGCACGGCCGCGCGGTAGCACTCCTCGCCCCCCGGGTTCCCCACGATTCCCGTCGACTCGCGCGAGGCGGGAAGGTACTCGTTCATCAGGAAGTCGCGGTAGCGGCGCAGGGCCGGGTAGAACTCGTTCGCCATCACCTGCTCGAACTCCGCCTGGAACGCCGGCGTGCTGTCGCGCTGCATGGGTCCCGCGAAGGGCGAGGCCGCCGGCGGCATGGCCACCAGCTCCTCCATCTGCTGGATCACGCGCTGCACGTTCACGCGCGGCGCCGTGTAGCCCAGGCGCATCCCCTCGCGCAGGTTGGCGATCTCGTTGTCGATGGTGCGCGGCAGCGCGCGCCAGCGGGTGAGCGCCTGCTGGCGCAGGTCGTCGGTGCCCACCGGCTGCATCGCCGCCAGCCGGGGGAGCTGCACCTGCCAGCCGAACATCTGGTTCACCCCCGCCCACAGCTCGTTGCGGCAGACGCGCCCCTGCGCACCGGACTGCGCCGCCTCGCGCAGAAAGCCAAGCGTCACGTACTCCGACCGGCCGACCAGCGGCTCGGGGTCGATGGCCAGCACGCGCGCGGCGAACGCGTCGTCCTCGGCCTGGTAGCGGGCCAGGGCGGCCAGCGAGTTGTCGCTGAGGCCCTCGTGGCGCATGCCGGGGAGACCGATGTAGGTGGCGATCTCCGGTGCCCGGGTGAGCGCCGTCTGCATCACCTCGTCCGCCAGCGCGTTCACCTGGCGGGCGAGGGAGTCGGCGCGGGTGGTCTGCGCCTGGGCCGGCGGCGCGAACGCCACGAGCGCCAGGGTGCCGGCCAGCAGCCGGCGTTGGATCACGTTCATCGCTCGTTCATGGGTTGCGGGTTCATCGGGGGGACTTCGGGGTGAAACTCACGCGGGCGATACGCCGGAACCGGCGTACAGGATTCAGATCACGGCCCGGGCTGCACGGAAGTGGTTCGAACGGCATCGGTCTGCGTCCGCGGGGCCCTCTCCCCGCCCGGCCTTTCGCTCGTTCCTCGCGACGTCGGGCGACCCCTCCCCCAACCCGGGGGAGGGGTGGTTGCCGCAGCCTCGTCGTGCTTCGGCTGCCTTCCGCGCGAGGCGCGGGGGACCCCGGCCCGACCCTCTCGACGAACGGGGAGGGCGGACCGGAAGTGTCCGGAGCGGGATCGAATTCTCCCCCTCTCCGCGAGGAACGAGCGGG
>DASTNU010000637.1:0-3941 GCA_035720605.1 Longimicrobium sp.
TTTCAGGGCGCGCGCGGCGACAGCCTGGAGATCTTCGACGGCCGGGACCTGCGCGCCGAGCCGCGGACGCGCCTGTGGCTTTCCGGCGGACGGGCGGCCACGCCCTCCGGCGGCACGCTCATCCTCACCCTGCCCTTCCCCGCGCCCTCCACCCGCGAGACCATCGCGGAGCTGGAGGCGCGCCGCGCGCCGCGCCGCTTCGACATCGACGTGGGCGAGGTGATCGGCCCCGTGGAGACGACGACGGAGTACCGCGTGGCCCTCCCCGAGGGCTACCGCGCGCGCCTGCCGCAGAACGTGAGCGCCGAGAGCGCGTTCGGCCGCTACTCCGCGGAGTTTGCGCAGCAGGGGCGGGAGCTGCGCGTGGTACGGCGCTACGCCGGCCGGCGCGGCACGGAGCCCAGGGCGCGGCTCCCCGAGCTGCTGACCTTCCTGCGCGACATGGCGAAGGACGACGTCGTGTTCATCGTGGTGGAGCCGGCGGCGAATTGATCCCGGACCGCCGGATGCCGCGTCCACGCAGCATCCGATCGTCTGGACGCAGAGGGCGCGGCGTCGAAAGGAGAGGTCGCTGAGGGCATCGTGGCTCTCTGCGGCTTCCTTCTCTCCGAGCGCCCTCTGCGGTCCGGGATACGCCGGCAATCCCCTCCTCGCGGCGCCGTTTTCCGACCTGCTACATGTTGTTTCTCGGCAACGATTTATGCCGCTTGCACAAAACTCTTGTTTGCGGGCGTGTGTGGGTGTATCCTTCGTCAGCCTGTTCCTCCGTTGTCCCTCCCTGACGTTCTCCTCGCCGCTGTGACCGCGATGACCGTGCTCCTCGTGGATTCGCACGAGGACAGCCGCCTGATCTACGCCGCCGCCTTTCGCCATCACGGGCTTGCCGTGACGGTGGTGGAGTCGTGCGCGGAGATGGTGGCGGTGGCGCGCGCGCAGCGCCCGGCGCTGATCGTGATGGGGCTGGCCTACCCGGCCACCGCGGGGTGGGATGCGCTGCGGGTGCTCAAGGGCGACTGCGCCACCGCCTGCATTCCCGTGCTGGCGGTGAGCACCACCGGGCTGAAGGAGCACCGGGAGCGCGCGCTGGAGCTGGGCTGCGCGGCGTTCCTCACCAAGCCGCTTCCGCCGCTGGAGCTGCTCGACGCCGTGCGCGGCGTGCTGGAGCGGGGCCAGGGTGCCGCGGCGGACTGAATGGGTGACAAGGTGACAAGGTGACAAGGTGACGGATTCGGCTGCGATTCTCTCCGCACTCGCGCAGAGGGCACGGAGGGAAACGAAAGGACGCAGCGAACTCAAGTTCGCTGCGTCTTCCTTTACAGCCTCGGGTCTCAGACCCGTTCACCCCATCACTCCGTCACCTTGTCACCCCGTCACCATCAGGTGGCGTTCGCCGGCTCGCGGTAGCGGGCGAGCACCTCCAGGAACACCTTGGACGAGCGGGCAAAGGCGCCGCGGCGGCGCAGCTCGGTGGGGCTGCTGCCCACGAACTTCTGCGTCACCCGCCGCAGCCCGCTGTCCGACGAGTAGCCGCAGGCGTGCGCCACGGAAAGCACCGTGCGGCCGGGGTCGTCCAGCAGCTCCGCGGCCAGCAGGATGCGCATCCACGCCAGCAGCTTGCGTGGCGGCGGCAGCTCCGCCCGCTCGCACCAGCGCAGCAGCGTGCGGCGCGACAGGCGCAGCTGCCGGGCCAGGTCGCGCCCGTGGCCGCCCACCGCCACCACCTCCGCGGCCGCGTCCACGATGGCGCGCGCGCGACCCGGCGTGTCCGCCGGCAGCACCTGCTCCAGCAGCGCCTTCAGCGGCCGCCCCTGCGCCGCGCGAAAGCGCTGCACCATGGCCTGCGGCGTGTCGTCGTGGGCAATGGAGATCACCTGCACCACCCCCCACTTGCCCAGGGTGCGCAGGTCGTCCAGCCGGTTGGGCTTGATCTCCATCGCCGCGAAGACCGCCGTGGAGGGGAACTCCACCAGCAGCGACTTCAGGTTGGGCGAGGGGCTTCCCGCGCCCGGCACGTCCTCGTACGGGTTCACCACCACCAGCGCCGAAGGCGGGGAGTCGCGCACCGCCTCCTCCAGCGACGGCCAGTCGGGCACCGACAGGAAGGTGTACTCCTTGCCCGCCACCTTGCGTACCCGCTCGCGGAATGCCTCGTTGCTGTGCAGCACCAGCAGAGGGCGTGCGCCAATCTTCATCTTGCCCGTGGTGTGAAAGGGTTGCCGTACCGGCGGGGCCGTGGCGCGGCCCCGCCGCCCGCATGAATATGGGACTACCGCGCCACCAGCGACGCGTTCAGCGTGCGTACCAGGTCCATCGCGAAGCTCTCGGACCCCGGCGACAGCTCCGGCCCCGGCTGCGGCGCGGCGGAGCGGTCGTGCATGGCGCGGCTGCGGCGGGCCTCGTCCAGCACCGCCTCCGCCTCCAGCAGCACCTTGCCCTCGCCGCGCTCGCGGGCGGTCTGCATGGCCAGCCCCGCCGCCCGCTCCGCGCGCACGTACTCGCCCAGCATGACCGCGCCGCGCGCCAGCTGCAGCATGATCACGGCCGCGTTCCCCAGCGCCTGGATGCGTGCCATGCGGTCCCACACCTCGTCCCAGCTCTGCTCGAAGAGCTGCCGCTCGCCCGCACCCCCCGCCGCGCGCACCATGTTGGCCAGCGCGAACACCCGCTCCTCGTGGCGCTGCAGGTGGTGCACCAGCGCCTGGAACACCGTGAGGGCGGGGGCAAAGCGGCCGTGCTCCATCCAGAACGCCGCCACGTCGCTGGTCAGGTGCACCAGCCTGGGGTGGTCCGGCCCGTACAGGGCGAAGGCCTCGCGCGCCAGCTGCTCCGCCTCGTCCGCGCGCCGCGTCTGGGCGGCGATGACGAACAGGTCGTGCAGCACCAGCGCCTGCAGGGCGCGCATGGAGTGCCGCCGGGCGGAGCGCAGCGCCTTGAGGCTGAAGCGGCGCGCCGCGGGAAAGTTGCCCCGCGCCATGTACAGGTTGCCCAGCCCCGCGAACGCCATGGCGTAGCTGGTCCAGTCGCCGCTCTGCCGCCCCAGCGCCACCGCCCGGCGGTACCAGGTCTCCGCCCGCGGGAACTCTCCCCGGCGCCGCGCCAGCCGCCCCACCGCGTAGCTGGCCGCCGCGTCCGCGGGCAGCACCACCGCCGCGCCCTGCGCAAAGGCGATGGCCGTGGCGGCGTGGCCGTTCACGTCGGCCCAGTGCGCCACGTGCTGGCACGCCAGCGCCACCTGCTCGTCAAGGGCGCGGTCCGGCGCCCCCGTCATGCGCACCAGCGACAGCAGCGCCGACTCCAGCTGCACGTCGGCGTCCGCCGAGCGCAGCAGCGACGCCATCGCCTCGTCCGCGTGGTCGGGAAACAGCCCGGTGCGCTGGTCCGGGGGCGTGGAGCCCCACAGGTACACGTCGCGCACTACCTGAAAGAGCAGCACGCCCAGCGGGCCCTGCATCTCGTCCAGCACCGCGGCGCCCTCGAAGGGCTCGCGGCCGTGCAGGATGGCCGGGGGAGTGCGCCAACGCCGCGTGGCACGCCGTACGGGCGGGGTCAGACGCCTGGTTCGCATGTGGGGTGGGACGGAGGGGGGTTCCGGGGAGATCCATGAATGCGCGGGGCGCATGATAACGCGTAACTCCTTCTCGCGCCATAGTCTCAGCCCGGGCGCAGAGAGTCCGCGGCAAACGGACGGCGACGAGGGAACGGCGCGCACATGGACCGTTACGTCGCGAAACGTGCGCGTCTGGCCTTTCCTGGCGTAACGCGCCGGAAGGGCCACGGCAGAGAATAACTGGACAAAGTGGATGAACGTCGTTCATCTGCCTGATTCGCCTGTTTCCAGAGGCGGAGCGTCGGGCTTTCCGCTGGCCGGGAAATGGGCCGGCGTGATCGAGCGGATTGTGGCGCTTTACGATATTCTCGCACCTCCTCGCCGCGCGCCGGGA
>DASTNU010000638.1:0-3331 GCA_035720605.1 Longimicrobium sp.
CGGCGACGGTGCCCATCGCGCTCGACGAGGCGCTGCGCTCCGGCCGCGCGGCCGACGGGCGCCCCATCCTCCTGGTCTCCTTCGGCGCCGGCGCCACCGCGGGCGCGGCGGTGCTGGGGTAGGGGCTGATCCACTTCACGCGGGGGATGGCATGCGCTCGATCGCCGTTCCGCTGATCGCCACCCTCTGCGCCGCGTGCGGCTCGCGCGCCGTGCCGGCGCCTCCGGATCCTGCGCCCGTACCCGCATCCGCCCCCGCCACGCGTCCGTATCCACCGCCCCCCGCCGAGGTGTGCCGCTGCATCCGGATCTGCGTCGTGCAGCGGGGCCGGCTGCTCGAGGTTCCCGTCCGGTACAACACGAGGACGGGAGATACGCTCACGATGGACTCGCTGCCGTTCTCGCACGTATACCCGGTGACTGGCGAGTACGCGGCGGTCGCGGGATGGTTCATCCACAACGAGCCGATCACCTTCCACGGCGTTCGGTGGATCAGATACGGCATGCCGCGCGTCCTGGGCATCCCGGAGATCACTCGCATTGGCGAGCACCGCGGCGTGGGAGTGTACCTGGAGATGGGCCAGACCGTGCCCGTGGACGTCATCTACCTGCCGACGCGGCCAGGGTGCGAGTTCCAGCCGTACGTACGCAGCGCCAAGATGGAGTAGTCTCCGCCGATGTGGCGCGCGGACTTTACCGGGGTGCAGAACTCCGCATCTTTTCGGGGGCCGGCGCGTAGTGATGTCCGGGTGATGCGTTTCGGGCGCATCTACCCGGAACCGAACAGGCCCTGCCGGCCGGGGGGATACGATGACGCAGGACGAGATCAATCGGGCGGAGTGGGAGAGCGCGGCCAACTGGTCGCACCCGGTGTTCGGCGTGTACTTCAGCAAGCGCGACACGCGGGTGTGGGTGCCCAAGCGGGTGCCGTCGTGGGGATGGACGGTCAACCTGGGCCACCCTTCCAGCATGTGGTGGATCGTGGGGCTCATCACCGTGCCGATGCTGATCGCCGGCACGCTGGGGCGGAAGCCGCGCGGCTGACCCCCCGGGACGCGACATGGATGCGCACCGGGCGCCGGGACATGGGGTCCGGGCGCCCGGTGCCGTTGCGGAGCGGGAAGCGCGGCGTAGTTTGCGAGTCCGTGCGCGTCCATCATTCCCCGCACCGCCAGGCAACCGTGCTCGCACGCATCCTTCCGCTCGCGCTCCTGCTCCCCGCCGCGCTGGCGGCCCAGCAGCCCATGCCGGGCTACTCGCCGCAGGCCGCCGACCGCCAGCGCCAGGCGGAGTCCGACGCCATCCAGTCCCCCTCGCCCGAGCGCTCGGAGGCGCACGCGCGCGTGCTCTCCGCCGAGGCGCACGTGGCGGGCACGCCGGCCCAGCGCCGCACCGCGGACTACGTGATCCAGCAGATGCGGGAGATGGGGCTGGAGACGGAGGTGCGCACCTACCGCGTCTGGCTGCCGCACGCCACCTCCGTCCGCGTCTGGCGCCTCTCGCCCGATCCGCTGGAGCTGAACCTTCCCGAGCCGCCGATCCCGGGAGACCCCTCTACCGAGATCGCGCAGTACCCCACCGTCAACGGCTACTCCGCGCCGGGCGATGCCAGCGGCGAGGTGGTGTACGTCAACTACGGGCTCATCGAGGACTACGCGCGGCTGGACTCGATGGGGATCAGCGTGCGGGGAAAGATCGCCATCGCGCGCTACGGACGGTCGTTCCGGGGCATCAAGGCGCGCGAGGCGGAGCGGAACGGCGCCGTGGCCCTGATCATCTACAGCGACCCGCGCGACGACGGCTGGTTCCAGGAGGACGTGTATCCCGAAGGCCCCATGCGGCCCGAGGGGGCGGTGCAGCGCGGCAGCGTGATGAACACCAACGGCGACCCGGCCACGCCGGGATGGGCCAGCCACGCGGACGCGCGCCACGTGCCGCCGGAGCAGATGACCGTGCCGCGCATTCCCGTGGTGCCGCTGTCCTACGGCGACGCCGCGGAGCTGCTGCGCGGCATCCGCGGGGCGGACGTGCCGCAGGCGTGGCAGGGCGGGCTCCCCTTCCGCTACCACGTCGGCCCCGGACCGGTCACCGCGCGCGTGCAGGTGCAGACGGACGCGGAGATGGGGGGATGGAAGGAGATCCACAACACCTTCGGCATCCTGCGCGGCACCGACTTTCCCGACGAGATCGTGATGGTGGGCGCGCACCGCGACGCGTGGGGCCCGGGCGCGGCGGACAACGTGAGCGGCACCGTGAGCGTGCTGGAGTCCGCGCGCGCCCTGGCCGAGCAGGCGCGCCGCGGCGTGCGCCCGCGCCGCACCGTGGTCTTCGCCACCTGGGACGCGGAGGAGTGGGGGCTCATCGGCAGCACCGAGTACGTGGAGGACGACTCCGCGCGGCTGTGGACCGGCGGGGTGGCGTACCTCAACCAGGACGCCAGCGCCCTGGGGCCCAGCTTCGGCGCCGGCGGGTCGCCCTCGCTGCGCGCCATCCTGCGCGACGTGGCGCGGCAGATCGACAACCCGGCGGGCGGGGGGAGCGTGTACGAGGTGTGGCGGCGGGAGGAGGCGGTGGCGGACTCGGTGGAGCCGGCCATGGGCGATCCGGGCGGTGGGTCGGACTTCGCCGGCTTCTACAACCACCTGGGCGTTCCGCACCTGGACTGGGGCTTCGGCGGGCCGTACGGCGTGTACCACTCGCAGTACGACGACTTCGCGTGGATGAGCCGCTTCGGTGATCCCGGCTTCCGCTTTCACGCGGCGGCGGCGCGGGTGGGTGGCGCGCTGCTGCTGCGCCTGGCCAACGCCGACGTGCTGCCGTACGACTACGTGGAGTTCGCGCGCACCATGCGCCGCTACCTGCCGCAGACGGAGGCCGCCGCGCGGGCCAGGGGGTGGCAGGTGCCCATGACGCCCCTGGCGGAGGCGATCGGACGGATGGAGGAGTCCGCGGCGGAGTTCGCGCGGGTGCGCGACGCGCGGCTGGCCGCGGGCGCGCCGGCCGCCGACGTGCTGCGCCAGACGAACGCCGCACTGCTGCGCGTGGAGCGCGCGCTCACCCGGCCCGAGGGGCTGCGCACCCGCCCGTGGTTCCGCGGCCTGATCTACGCCGCGGACGAGAACAACGGCTACAGCAACGTCGTCTTCCCGTCCGTCACCGAGGCTATCCGCGCCGGCGACCAGCCGCTGACGGAGCGCGAGGTGGCGGACCTGGCCGCGCGCTTCCGCGCCGCCGCCGCCGCCCTCGACGACGCGCGCCGGGCCCTGCGCTGAGCGTCGATCCACCACGAACGAGGAGCGGCGGTGCGCAACCCGCGCACCGCCGCGCATTCC
>DASTNU010000639.1:0-2061 GCA_035720605.1 Longimicrobium sp.
GACCGGGCCCGCGCGGGGGAAGGGCCCACGCTGCTGGAGTTCATGACCTACCGCCGCAAGGGCCACGCGCAGCACGACGCGCAGACGTACGTGGACCCGGCGGAGATCGAGCGGTGGGCGGCGAACAACGACCCGATCGACCGCTACGTGAAGACGCTGCTGGACCACGGCTGGGCGACCGCCGAGGAGCTGACCGCCCTGCGCCGCGACATCGAGCGCGAGCTGGACGAGGCGGTGGCGGAAGCCGAGAAGAGCGAGCTGCCGGCGCCGGAAGAGGCGCTGGCCGACGTGTACGGGGACGGCCCGGTGAACGCGCCGTGGACGCGCTACCACCCCGCCGACCCCACCCGAGCCTGACCCGCCGAACCCGACGATGGCGACCGTAATCGAAAAGCCGGAGCACGTGCGGCTAACGGAGCAGGGCAAGCCCGTCACCCTCCTGGAGGCGATCCGCGAGGGGATGTGGGAGGAGATGGAGCGCGACGAGCGCGTCTTCGTGATGGGCGAGGACATCGGCGCGTACGGTGGCGCGTTCAAGATGACGGAGGGGTTCCTGGACCACTTCGGCGGGGCGCGCGTGGTGGACACGCCCATCAGCGAGATCGGCTTCACCGGCGCGGCCGCGGGCGCGGCGCACATGGGAATGCGGCCGGTGGTGGAGATGCAGTTCATCGACTTCATCTCCTGCGCGTACGACATCATCACCAACTACATCGCCACCAGCCGCTACCGCGGCAGCGGCGGCGTGCCGATGGTGATCCGCGGCCCCAGCGGCGGCGGGGTGCGCGGCGGGCCGTTCCACAGCCAGAACCCGGAGATGGCGTTCTTCCACACGCCGGGGCTCAAGATCGTCTACCCGTCGACGGCGTACGATGCCAAGGGCCTGATCAAGGCGGCCATCCGCGACGACGACCCGGTACTGTTCTTCGAGCACAAGTGGCTGTACCGCCGCCCGCAGCTGCGCGAGACGCTGCCCCGGGAGGACTTCATCGTCCCGCTGGGCAAGGCGCGCACGCACCGCGAGGGGACGGACCTGACGATCGTCACCTACGCCGCGATGGTGCACAAGAGCGCCGAGGCGGCGGAGGTGCTGCAGAAGGAGGACGGGCTGTCGGTGGAGATCATCGACCTGCGCACGCTGCTGCCGCTGGACGAGGACGCGATCGTCGAGTCGGTGAAGAAGACCAGCCGCCTGCTGATCGTGCACGAGGACACGCGCACCGGCGGCATCGCGGGCGAGATCGCCATGCGGGTGAACGAGAAGGCGTGGGAGTGGCTGGACGCGCCCCCGCTGCGCGTGGCGGCCGTGGACGCACCGGTGCCGTACAGCCCGCCGCTGGAGGACTACTTCCTGCCGCAGGTGGAGGACGTGGTGAAAGCGGCGCGTTTTCTGGCGAACTACTAGGGAATAGGGACTAGCCTGCGGGTTCGTGCCGGCACCGGGATGCGTGCCGATGCGGCGGGCTGATGGCGGCGGTTCCCTGAGCCGACAAGATTACGGGAGGGGATGCGGAGCAGAGGACCGGGAAGCGCAGGCGGACTCGCGAAGCCGTTGCTGTTGACGGCTATTCCCTATTCCCTATTCCCTATTCCCTATTCCCTATTCCCTATTCCCTTGCTTCTGAACCAGCGCCGGCCCGAACCCGGCGACAGGCAAGCCCCAACACAGGATCCAGCACCATGGCCCGCATAGAAGTCCCGATGCCCCAGATGGGCGAGTCCATCGCCGAGGGCACCGTGTCCGTGTGGCTCAAGAAGGTGGGCGACCGCGTGGAGCGCGACGAGCCCATCATGGAGATCTCCACCGACAAGGTGGACGCGGAGATCCCCTCGCCCGTGGCCGGCGTGCTGGCCGAGGTGGTGGTGAACGAGGGGCAGACGGTCGAGGTGGGCACCATCGTGGCCTACATCGAGACGGAAGCCGGCGCCGCGGCCGCCGCCGGGCCTGCCGCCGCGCCCGCGCCGGATGCGGGTGCCCACGACCACCTCCAGGTGCCGGAGGAGAAGCCGCCGGTGCTCCCGGCAGCTGCCGTGGGCCCGGTGGCGCGCGGCGGCGGGGCG
>DASTNU010000640.1:0-6516 GCA_035720605.1 Longimicrobium sp.
GGGACGGGGGTGAGCCAGCCGAACGTGTCCGGCGCGCGGCCGCGCACCAGGTCCAGGTAGCGCTGCTGCAGGCGGCGGGTCACGGGACCCATCCGCCCGTCGCCGACCGGGATGCGGTCCACGCTGCGGATGGGGGTCACCTCGCTGGCGGTGCCGGTGAAGAACAGCTCGTCGGCCAGGTACAGCCATTCGCGCGGCACCGCCTGGTCGCGCACCGTCATCCCCATCTCCCGCGCGATGGCCACGATGCTGTCGCGGGTGATGCCGTTCAGGTTGGTGCCGTCCAGCGCGGGGGTGATGAGCTCGCCGTCGCGCACCAGGAACACGTTCTGCCCCGTCCCCTCGCTCACCAGCCCGCCAGGGCCCAGCGCGATGGCGTCGGCGTAGCCGTCCTCCAGCGCCTCCATCCGCCCCAGCTGCGAGTTCAGGTAGTTGCCGGCGGCCTTGGCGCCCGAGGGAAAGGTGTTGGGCTCCTGCCGCTGCCAGCTGGAGACCTTCACGTCCACCCCCTTCTCCAGCGCCCCCTCGCCCAGGTAGGTTCCCCACGGCCAGCAGGCGACGTACACCTCCACCGTGCTTCCGATGGGCGACAGTCCGGCCGAGCCGTAGCCGCGCACCACCATCGGGCGGATGTAGCACTCGCGCAGGCCGTTGCGTACCACGATCTCCGTGCACGCCCGGGCGATGGCGGGAATACGGTTGGCGATGTCCATGCGGTAGATCTTGGCGGAGTCGCGCAGCCGCCGCAGGTGCGCATCCAGCCGAAAGACGGCGGACCCGTCCGGGGTGTCGTAGCAGCGGATCCCCTCGAACAGCGAGGAGCCGAACTGCAGCGAGTGGACGAGCACGTGGACCGTGGCCTCGCGCCAGGGAATCCACTCTCCGTCGTGCCAGATCCACTCGGTCTCGGGTAGCTGATGCGTCGCCATCGTCTGCTCGTGCTGGGGTGCGGCTCGCCCCGCGCTCCGCGGGGTGCGACAAGTTGCGGTGTGTGGACAGAGTGCGAAAGTGCGGGAGTGCGAAAGTGCGAAAGTGGCCCAGGCCCGCGATTCTGTGGCTTCCTGCACTCACGGTGCCTTGGCGCCGACCGAAGGATCTTGCCGGCAGCACCGTGGGGGCTGAATCTCTGCCGTCGAGCCTGCCTCTGTGCGCTCGCTCAAGGAAGACAACGCTGCTTCGCAGTCTCTGGATTTAGCAACACCCCTCAGCGAGCGGAGGGAGCGGCCTCTCGCGCTGCGTCGTCCGTTGCTCGATCGAAGTTCTCCCCTCTCCGCACGCAGTTTGTGCGGGGAGGGGGCCGGGGGGAGGGGCCCCGCGCCTGCGTACGCTTCGTGCGTGCGCCCGCGTGCGCAGCCACGAAACTTGACGAATACACAACCGGGAGACGGGTGGATGAAGATCGCCGTGCTGATGGGTGGGACGAGTGCGGAGCGGGAAGTGTCGCTGTCGTCGGGACTGGCGATCGTCCGGGCGCTCCGCGAGCGCGGGCACCAGGTGGCGACGGTGGACACGGCGGCCGGGTTCGTCCCCGAGGCGGAGGAGGGGGAGCTGCTCCCCGGCGGCGTGAAGAGCGCGCCACCGGAATCGCTCGACCATGCGCTCCCCCTCATCGAGCTGGCGCAGGTGCAGGAGCTGCGCGCCGCCGAGCTGGCCTTCCTGGCGCTCCACGGCGGGGAGGGCGAGGACGGCACCGTGCAGGCGCTGCTGGAGCTCGTCGGCATCCCCTACACGGGGAGCGGACCGCTGGGCTCCGGGATCGCCATGGACAAGGACGTCACCAAGCGCCTGCTGCGCGACGCCCAGGTGCCCACGCTCCCCTGGCGCGTGGCCCGGGCGCCCGAGTTCGCGTACGACCCGGACACCATCGAGGACCTGGTGGGACTGCCCTGCATCGTCAAGCCGTCCCGGCAGGGGAGCAGCGTGGGGATCCACGTGGTGAGCGAGAGCGCCGAGCTGGAGCCGGCCGTGCGCGACGCCGCGCATTACGACACGGAGGTGATGATCGAGCGCTTCGCGAAGGGGCGCGAGCTCACCGTGGGCATCCTGGGCGACCAGGCGCTGCCGCCCGTGGAGATCCGTCCCAAGAAGGGGATCTACGACTACGAGAGCAAGTACACGCCGGGGATGACGGAGTACCTGTGCCCGGCGCCGCTGGACGAGGAGGTGGTGGCGCAGATCCAGGCGTACGCGCTGCGCGCCTTCAAGGTGCTCAAGCTGCGCGGGTACGCGCGGATCGACTTCATCCTGGCCAAGGAGCAGCTCTTTTGCCTGGAGGCCAACACCCTCCCCGGGATGACGGCCACCAGCCTGCTTCCCAAGGGCGCCGCGGCGGTGGGGATCGACTTTCCCGAGCTGTGCGACCGCATCGCCCGGCTGGCGGTGCCCTGACGGCAGGGGTGCGGACCGGACCGGCGGGACGGGTGTAGAGGAGGCGGTGAGCGACCGGGGCGTCGAACCGGCCGCGCATCCTCTCCCTGACAGACGCGCCTCTCTTTCGGAAGGCAATGGCTTACCGGGATTCGTACGGGGGCTTCAGCGGTTCCACGATGACCCCCTGGGTCAAGCGCCTGCTCATCGCGAACACGGCGATCTACGTCGCCGTGCTCCTGCTGGGGTTCTTTCCCTCGGTGGGGCGGCTGCTGGGGTACCTGGCGTTTCAGCCCGCGCACTTCCTGACGCGGCCGTGGACGCTGGTGACCTACGCGTTCTTCCACGCCAGCGTGCTGCACCTGCTGGGGAACATGCTGATGCTGTTCTTCTTCGGGCCGCCGCTGGAGGAGCGCTGGGGCTCGCGCGGGTTCATCAAGGTGTACCTGGTGGCCGCGGCCGGCGGTGCGCTCTTCTCCGTGCTCTTCGCCTTCCTGGACCCCGCCAGCTACATCGTGGGCGCCTCGGGGGCCACGCTGGGGCTCATGCTGGCCTTCGCGCTGATCTGGCCCGAGATGGAAGTGCTGGTGCTGGGGATCTTTCCGGTGAAGGTGAAGTGGCTGGTGGGCGCGCTCATCTTCATCAACCTGGCCATGGCGCTGGAAGGCTCCGGCGGGCAGGTGGCGGTGCTGGCGCACCTGGGCGGCATGGCGGCCACCTTCCTGTTCCTGCGCAGCCCCTGGGCGCCGCCCGCCTGGGGCGAGGTGCCGCGCAAGGCGCGCAAGGCGCAGCAGCGGCGCTCCGGCGTGGCGCTGGTTCCCTGGTCGGGAAAGAAGCAGCAGGCCACGGCGGCGCAGACGGCCACCGCCACCCAGGCGCGTCCCGCCGCCGCCCGCAAGGGCCGCTCGTCGGAGCGCGAGCTGCTGGACGACGTGGACCGCATCCTGGACAAGATCAGCGCCGAGGGACTGGGCTCGCTCAGCGAGGAGGAGCGCAAGCGCCTGGACGAAGTGAGCCGCCGCTACCGCACCAACTGACGCAGCGGCCGGGCAGGGAAGACGAGAGGGCGCGGGGACTTCGCGAAGTCCCCGCGCCCTCCCTCTTGTTCAGCGTTCCCGCGTGATTTGCGAAGGGACGGCGGAGCGGGAAAGCGGCGGATGGATCTCCGGCCCCACGCAGCAGAAGGCTTCTCCGGATCGGATGGGAGGGGAGGAAATCTCTGCCGGGATCGGAATGAAAGTGCGGATCCGCTTGTCTATTATGCGTCATGCCGCGTCGAGGGCTCCGCGTGAAGGGCGCCGAGCCCACGGAGAAAGCTGGTTAACACGCGTTCACCAAGGCCCTCCGGCGGAACGATGCCGGCCTGGCGCAGCGAGGCCAGGCCGTGCAGCAGCGACCACAGGCCGAGGGCGGTCTCGTCCGGATCTCCGGGCGCCATTTCGCCCGCTTCCATCGCCTCGCGCACGCCGTCGCGCAGAAAGCGCCGGACGGCGCTCCGCTGCGGCTGCACGGGAGAAGACCCGTCCCCCGCGCCGGGGTCGAAGAGGGCGCGGTACGCCTGCGGCTGCGCGGCGGCGAACTCCAGGTACGCCGCGGCGGTCCTCCGCAGCCGCTCCAGCGCGGAAGCGGCCTCCAGCGCCTGGAACAGGTGCGTCCCCAGCAGGCGCGACCCTTCGCCGGCGACCTCGCGCAGGAGCGCGTCCTTGTCGGGGAAATGGCGGTACAGCGCGGTGGCCGTCACGCCCACCCGCTCCGCCACGGCGCGCATGGTCACGCCCTCCGGCCCGCGCTCCAGGTACAGCGCCCGTGCCGCCCCGGCGATGCGGCGCTTGATGTCGTCGCGCATGGTTGACAGGTGTAAACCCATTTGGAACGGTTGTCAACCTCCGGCGTGAGCGGAGTGGTCGATTGGAGGTGGATGGTTTACGACGGTTAACTCGATGCGGTGTATCGCAGGTTTGTACCGGATTTCTCTTGAGTCTCACGCGGGCGCGCGTTATCTTGCCGCCCATCCCACCTGGGTATCCTGCACTTCGGTCCAGACTTCCCCATGAAAACGCATCTGCTGCCCAGCCCGCTGCGCGGGGCTGCCCTCGTTGTGCTGCTGCTGGCCTCCGCCTGCACCGACAGCCCCATCTCACCCCGGGTGAACCCCACCACGGAGCCGCTCGCCCTGCTGGAGTGCCGCGTCCACGTGCACCAGGAGGCGATGACGTGCACGACGCCGCAGCCGAGCACCGGGTCGGCCATGGGCGACATCGTGGGCCACCAGGACCGGTACATCAAGCTCACCAACTTCGGGAACAACTACGACAACGGCACCGACCTCTTCGGGATGTACGTGACCGTGCAGAACCTGCTCCCGCAGCAGTTCGGCACGGACGACGGGGTCACCAACACCGGCGTGTACATCTTCTTCTACACCGACCCCTCGGCCCCCGTGACGGTGGCCAACCCGGACGGCGACAGCATGTTCATCGCCGGCATGTCGGACTACTTCCACTACCCCCAGATCCTGGATCCGTACGAGATCTCGGAGCCCAAGCTGTGGCAGTTCAACATGCCGGGCGACTCGATGTCGGGGTTCACGTTCGCCGTGTTCGCCGACGGCGCGCGCTCCGGCCCGGGGACCATGCCCAAGTACGACGCCGTCTGGCAGGGCGACGTGAGCACCGACTGGTTCACCGCGGGGAACTGGCAGAGCAACGCGGTGCCGGGCGCCTCCAGCGTGGTGATGCTGCCCAACGCCACGCTCTTGGGCTCGGGCTTCAAGCCCACGCTCACGGCGAACGCCAGCGCGCTGCACCTGCGCGTGAGCACGGGCGACTCGCTGACGCTGGGCGGCTTCGACATGGCCGTGGGCGGCAACCTGGACGCACCGGGGCTCATCACCGGCAGCGGCTCGGTGACCATGAGCGGATCCAACGCGCTGCTGCGCGGCAACCTGTCCGCCCTCTTCGTCACCGGCAGCACCTTCCTGCAGGGCGAAGTCAGGGCCACGGGCGCCGTCTCCGTGACGGGAAGCCTGACCGTGGCCGATTCGGCGATGTCCATCTCCGTCCCCTGACCCTCTTCGAGAGCGAGCTTCCCATGCCCGTGACGAATACGACGACCCGAGTGCTCCGGCTGTCCCTGGCGGCCGCCGCCCTGGCGATCCTGGCCGCCCCGGCCGCGGCCCAGCCCGACTCCGCCTTCGCCGTGAGCAGCGGCGGGGTGGGGCTGTTCCGCGTGAACGTGGACGCCGGCGCCCTCTTCGGCGGCACCTACGACGGCGACGCCGACGGCAACAACATTCCCGCCGAGGGCGCGGGGACGCGGATGATGTGGTATCCGACCAAGGGGGCGTTCCGCGCCGGCAGCATCAGCGGCACCCAGTGGGACGCGGCCAACATCGGCGACTACTCCGTGGCCATCGGCCAGGACGTGCGCGCCAGCGCCAGCAACGCCACGGCGTTCGGCCTGCGCAGCACGGCGGCGCAGGTCACCTCCTTTGCCGCGGGCGAGGACAACACGGCCTCGGGCGCGTCCTCGGTGGCGCTGGGCTACCACGCGCACACCAACGCGCGGTCGGGCTCGTTCGTGTTCGGCGACCGCTCCACGGTGGACACCATTCGCGCCGGGGTGAACCACTCGGCCAACTGGCGGGTGAGCGGCGGCTTCCGGATCTTCACCGCCAGCAACCTGAGCACCGGCGTCACCATCCAGTCCGGCGCCAGCGTCAGCAACTGGGGACAGAGCAACGCGGTGATCAGCACCAGCACCGGCGCCCTGCTCACCACCGGCGGGGTCTGGACGAACGCGTCGGACGTCAACCGCAAGCACCTCTTCCTGGACGTGTCGGGTGAGGACGTGCTCGCGCGGCTGCGGGGGATGCCCATCCGCACCTGGAGCTACCGGACGGAGAGCAGCAGGATCCGGCACCTCGGCCCCACCGCGCAGGACTTCGCCGCGGCCTTCGGCCTGGGCTCGGACGACAAGAGCATCGGAACGGTCGACGCGGACGGCGTGGCGCTGGCCAGCGTGCAGGCGCTGGACACGCGGACGCGCTCGCAGCAGGAGCGCATCACCACGCTCGAGCGCGAGAACGCCTCGCTGCGCTCCGAGACTTCCGAGCTCCGCGCCCGCCTGGACGCGATCGAGCGGATGCTG
>DASTNU010000641.1:0-3286 GCA_035720605.1 Longimicrobium sp.
ATCTGGTACGCGTCGATGGTCAGCGACAGGTCGCGCGTGGGCTCCCAGGCGATTCCGGCGGAGTAGTTGACCGACTCCTCCGGCTCCAGCGGCCTGGCGCCCAGCACCTTGGCCTCCTCGCTCCCCACCGGGAAGGTGCGCACGTCCACCGGCGTGTTCACGCCGTTGATCACCAGGAAGTTCGTCGCCGTCGACGAGAAGTACGACTGCCCCAGCGACGGCGCGCGGAACCCCGTCCCCACCGCCCCGCGCAGCGCGAAGCCGGCCACCGGCTCGATGCGCACCGCCAGCTTCCCGTCCGTCGTGGAGCCGAAGTCGCTGTAGTCCTCCGCGCGCCCGGCCACCTGGACGATGAAGCCGCGCGCCGGGGTGATCTCCACGTCGACGTATCCCGCCCAGCTGTGCCGCGACACGTCCTTCTCGTCCGCCGGGCGGAAGCCGGGGAAGACCTGCGCGCCGACGGCGGCGAGCTGCCCGGCCTGCGGTCCGTCCAGGATCGCCACGCCGCCGTTCGTCCACGACGCCTCCTCGCCCTGCTCGATGCCGTAGCCGTCGCGCCGGTACTCGGCGCCGAAGGCCACGTTCACCGGCTCCGGGAGCCCCAGCGCGATCCCCCGCGACAGGTCGAGATTCGCCGTCAACTGGTCGAAGCGCAGCGTCCCCGCGTGAAAGTCGGTGGGGCTGGCGGCGCCCATCGACACGTTGTTGCTGTTCAGCACGTCGAAGGCAAAGGTGTTGCGGCCGTACACGCCCGACAGGTCCCAGCGGAACCCGGCCGCCGTGCCGCGCACCCCCGCCACCCCGGAGCCGTCGATGATGGTGGTGGAGATGAGGGGGAGGAAGCCGTCCGGGTGGATGGAGCGCACCGTCCGCGCGTCGTTGGCGCGGCGGAAGAAGCCGGCGGCCTCGCCGTCGCGGCGCGACAGCCCGCCGAACAGGTAGCCCTCCACCGCCGGGGCGAAGGGGAAGCCGGCGTTCAGAAAGGCGCCGATGTCGCGCGAGTCGCTGTCGCCCTGGCGGTGGTTGACCAGCGCGCGGCTGTTGTTGCGCGGGTCGCCGGGAAAGTATTGCTGGCGCGTGTCGGGGAGCGAGCGGTTGGTGTTCTCGCGGTCGCGGAACTCGGCGCTCACCGTCACCCAGCCGCGCTCGCCGATGTCGCGCCCTCCCGTGCCGGCCAGCTGCAGCACCCGCCCGTCGCCCGCCGTGGTCTGCCCGGCGCTGGCCAGTGCCTCGCGGCGCCCGCCCTGCTTGAGGACGATGTTGATCACCCCCGCGATGGCGTCGGAGCCGTACTGCGCGGCCGCGCCGTCGCGCAGGATCTCGATGCGCTCGATGGCGCTGGCGGGGATGGCGTTCAGGTCCACCGCCGTCGATCCGCGCCCCACGGTGCCGTTGACGTTCACCAGCGCGCTGTTGTGGCGGCGCTTGCCGTTCACCAGCACCAGCACCTGGTCCGGCGCCAGCCCGCGCAGGGTGGCGGGGCGCACGTGGTCGGTGCCGTCCGCCACCGTCGCCCGCGGGAAGTTGACGGAGGGTGCCAGGCGCTGGACGATCTGCGCCGTCTCGGTGAGGCCGGTCGCCTGGATGTCGGCGGCGGTCAGCACGTCCACCGGCACCGGTGCGTCCGTCACGGTGCGGTCCGGCCGGCGGGTGCCCACCGCCACCACCTCCTCCAGCACCTGCGCGCTCTCCACCAGCCGCACGTCGCGGGACACGGTGCCGCCCTCCACCAGCGTCACCTGCTCGCGCACCGTGCCGAAGCCCAGCCGCGACACCACCAGCTCGTGGATCCCGGCGGACGCGGTCAGGCGGTAGGTGCCGTCCTCGCCGGTGGTGGTGCCGGGGCCGCCGCTTATCCGCACCGCGGCGCCGGCCAGCGGCGCGCCGTCGGCCGCGTCCGTCACGCGGCCGATGAGGGTGCCGTTCTGCGCCGCCAGCGCCGGGGCGACCGCGGCGGAGAGCAGGAGCGCGCACGCGGCGAGCGCGCGGCGCAGCCGGTGGGTACGCGTGGGCGCCACCCTCGGACTGGGCTGGGTCATGGTCGGAGAGGTGTACGGGTGGGCCGCCCGGCTCTGGGGCCGCGGATCGCGCGGCGCGGGCGGGTGCTGCGGTGGAGAGGAGTCGAAGGAATGTCGAAGGAACGTTTCGTAGGGATAGGAGCGGACCGGGAGCGCCGCAAGAGTTTTCTCGCGGGTTTTCTCCGGTGGCGCTGGCGGGTGGGGGAATGAAGGGAGCGTTTCACGGGAGGACGTGGAGGAAACGCGAGAGGACGCGGAGGGAGGAAACGTCCCCCTGCGTCCTCTGTTTTTCTCCGTGCCCCCGTGTGGAACGCGCGCGGCTGAGATCGAGCGGGGTTACGGCGCCGCGCGCGAGGCCTCGCCCCTCATCCGCCTTCGAAACGAGGGCGGGTCCATCGGCGGGGCGCGGCCGTCGCGCGCCCACAGCGTCAGGCCGGCGACGGTGCCGCGCAGGTCGTCCAGCTCCTCCGGGCTCAGGCGGCGCTCGGCGGCGTAGCGCGCGACCAGCTGCGGCGTCACTGCATCCAGCGGAACGGCGCCGCGGGTGGAGTGCAGCCATCCCGAGAGCCCGTCCAGCGCATCCTCCTCCTGCTGCCGGCTCCAGGGCGTGGGACGGTCCGTGCGGTGCAGGTATCCCGCGACCGCCGCGTCGAACGTCATCATCGCATCATCCTCCGCGTGCTTCTCACATCCGCGTGGTGTGTGAAGCTGACGCAGTAGCAGCGACGACGTCACTGCCCGCCGGGTCACAGGGCGTAACAGGTGCCCAGGAAATCTCCGGTCTGTAACGGGGCAGTTTCGAGAGGGGATGCGGAGGTGGCACGTCCGGATGGTGGTGCGTAGGTTGGCCGTTCCCCCGGCAGCAACGCGTTCCCGGACGGACCCGATGATCCGACGACTGACGACCGCCGCCCTCGCCGTCCTTTTCGCCGTGCTCGCGCCGCGAGCGGCGGATGCGCAGCCGGCGCCGCAGCGGCCCACGCTGGTGGTGTTCATCACCGTGGACCAGCTGCGGCCGGACTACTTCGTCCGCTGGGAGCGGCAGCTCACCGGCGGGCTGGGGCGGATGTGGCGGGGCGGCGCGTTCTTCACCCGCGGGTTCCAGGACCACGGCGTCACCGAGACGGCGCCGGGGCACGCCAGCACGCTCTCCGGCCGTTTTCCCGCCGGCACGGGCATCGTGGGCAACGCGTACGGCGTGGCGGACCAGCAGACGCGGCTGGTGGACAGCCGCGGCTACGGCGCGTCGCCCTTCCGCTTTCGCGGCA